>CAZOXC010000557.1:0-3131 GCA_964583205.1 uncultured Pirellulaceae bacterium
CTTCTCTTCTCTTAAAAAGGGCTCTAGCTGATATGTGTCTTTCATAACGACGAATCTGGTAGGACCATCATGAAATGCCCCAAGTCCATTCGTCTTAAGTTCGCTATCGACTTTCTTCCAGAAATCGGCATCCGCAAACGCTAGTGGTTTTGTTTGACCAGCGTGCGGTGCCGGCGCGACATCCTGCTCTGCAAGCTTGAACAGCTCTCGCCAAGTTTCGACTCCAGCTTCGCCGTTTGCCGGAGATATGCCCTGAGCTTTTTGAAGCTTCATGACGGCAGCTTTCGTACCGCTACCGAAATCACCGTCAGTGGTGAGAGGAGGTTGTGGGGCAACAGTTAGATTGAGCAAATGTTGCAGCGTCGCCACTCGTTCACTCTTGACTCCAATCTTTGCGCCCTCAGGAATATTCTCCAACAACGCAATCCAAGTCCACTTCCCGGCTATTCCGTCTGCGCCAAGATATCGGCTCTTCTGGAACTGAATAACCGCCGTCTTAGTTCCACCGCCAAAGTCGCCGTCCTCACCGATTGGTGGAATCAATCGCAGTGTTACATTCAGTTGTTGCTGCAGTAGTTTGACGTGCTCTCCTTTACTCCCCAACTTCAAAGTTGGCATCGACTGCGCCCATGCTGTAGAGAACGATAACGCAAGGAAAAAAAACACGCCTAGTCTTCTGGTTACATCCATTGTTCGCTCGGTGGTTTACACGGTGAGTAGTTAAGAGGTCGCAGAGAAAACCCATTTGGTTGTAGCCGCGTTCGGATTTGAATCGGAGCAAGCCAACCTGATTCCGGTTGAGAGCTTCAACGCCGCGATACACCATTATGAGAGATAATCTGTAGCGATTGCTTCGGACTGTGGCAAATAATTGCCCCTACACCATTCCGAAGCCGCGATTCGGATCGCCGCTGCGCCCAAAAGATGCTAAAACTGGGCTCTGATGGAACTTGGCTAAAAGGGGCGGTTTTGCTAATTTGCGATCGCCATGAAAGATGTCACATCTTTCGACCATCTGGATATCGAAGCAATTAAGGAAATAAGTGTCAAATGTCGTTACGTGGGATGTCCGTAGGAGGCGTTGACCCTTCGATTTTGAGAGAGCTTTCTGGCGTTTACAAACCATTTGTAAAGGCGTTCAAGGAACTGATCAGCAATGCCTACGACGCGGATGCTGATAACGTAGCAATTGAATTTGCAGACGACTTTTCATCTGTGAGCGTTTCGGATGATGGCTCCGGAATGACACCGTTTGACTTTCGCACGGACTTCACTCGGATTGGCGGTAGCAGTCGTCGTTGGAACCGGGGAACAACCACCAAGGGGCGCGCCCGAATTGGGAGCAAAGGAATTGGGTTCCTGGCGCTCGCACGCTATTGTGACTCAATGGAGGTCACCTCGTACCGTCGCAAGACCCAAAAGATAAAGCAGACTGTCGAAACGAAGACTTCATTTGACCTGAAGGCATTGCTTGGTGTGCCAATGGATTCAAAGCTGCTCAAAGAAGTTGTGTCCTGCGATGCCCGCAGAGCAACCGGTCGCAAAGGACAGCTAAAAGAAGGCAAGGACTTCAAAGTTGATTACAGCCGCCAGCGGATATCGTTCACGAAAGACATCGGTGAAGTTGACATCACCGTTTCTATCGATTGCAAACAGCTTGCCTTTCGCTCCGTGCTTGACTTTAAACGCCTTCTAAAACTCGCGGACGAAGCAGACCTCGAAAAGCTGGATGACTTTACAAGCATCGAGCTAATTAAGCCCGCAAAAGGGCAAAAGCCTGGCACGATAATTACGGTTTGTAATCTCAAACCGTTCGTTCGCAATGATCTTCGATCAGAACGCAAGAAAGGATTCGTTCGGAACGTTGCGAGCTGGAGCGGTTTAGAACGTTTCAGTTGGTCGATGTCGCGCTGCACTCCCGTGGAATACGAAGAGCCAACCGCCGAACAAAGAAAGATTGTTCGCAGTCTATTCAAACCCGATTGGGATACGCTTAACTCACTTTCTGTCTCTCACGGCAAAGAGACGCAGCAATTGAAACGGCCAACGTACTTGGTTCAAGAAGTCGGTAGCATTCGTCCGGACATCTCCAGTTGCCCCAGTATTGGGTGTCATAAACTGGCGGGCTTCACAAAGTCCCATCGCCTTTGATACTCATTTTGATCGTCGGAACTCAGGTCAGGAAAGAAGAATCCTTGCCCACAGAAATCCACATCATTGAAGGTGTGTTCGTTCCGTAACTTACGAGAAACTTGCCGCGCCATCGAATTTCTTTGATCGTTGATCTGAAATATCATCTTTGTTGCAGTATTGGCAAAAACGACTTGACTGAAGTCCTCCGGCTGCTGAGATGCAAGAATTAGACCGAGGCCAAATTTGCGTCCTTCACGCAACAATTTTTCAACAGGTGATCCAACATCAAACGCGAGCTTGTGGGCTTCATCGAGCACCGCAAATGCGCGAAGTGGGCCGGGACCAAGCGACTCCATCAACCCGATGAAATTCCACAAGAGGAATTCGGTTACTATTCGCTCTAGTGATTTCTCCAGGCCCCTTAATTGGATTACAAACACGCCGCCTTCGCGTAGCATGTCCGTCCAAGAAAGTGGCGTGCCGCTCGCACGAAAAGTGTCAAACACAAATACGGTCGAGATGTGCGACGCCAGATCAGCAGCTTGTCGTTTTTGTGGGTTATCCTGTTCACTTGCATAGCGATCAAGCACTTCTTGAAGCGTTTTGAACGCGGGAAGATCACTGGACCAGGAATCGCGGTCTTCAGCCGTGATACCTGCTTGTTTCATTGCGTCGATTACTGCTTGTCGAAGAATGGCATGCTGCTGAATACCAAGACGGGGGTAGACTCGCTTAAAAGTATCGGCGACACGTTGCCCCACATTCACCGGTCCGTGCAAGTCGGTTGGGAATGGTTGAAGTGGATTGATATCGATTCCATCACGACTCGCCTTGATTTCAGTTGGTTGTGCGTACTCCGTAAATTCGGTCGGTGCAGATTCAGGAGAGAACCCCTGGCCATAATCAAAGACAATGGACGTAATTCCTCGGCGAGTCAGTTCGGTTATCAAACAACATATTGAATACGAGACGAGTTTGGAGCTTAAATTCAGCTTGAG
>CAZOXC010000558.1:0-3125 GCA_964583205.1 uncultured Pirellulaceae bacterium
GCTCAGGTACGCGATTGTGTTCTGCGTGATGTTCGTGATGGCTTGGTCGATCAAGTTCGGTCAGATTTGGAATACGATCAGACGTCCCAAAGCGACCTTGATTGCAATCGGAATCAACTTCCTGCTGGTGCCCCTTTTGGCCTGGCCTCTTTCGTTGGTGTTAAACCCCAGTCTGGCTGCCGGTCTGATCGCGACAGCGGCGACTCCCTGCACCCTGGTTTCCGCCGTGGTGTGGACTCGTCGGGGAGGCGGCAATGATGTCACTGCGCTGATGACGACGATGGTTACGAACATGATGTGCTTTGTGGTGACACCGATGTGGATCACGCTGTTGGCCGCCAGGAACGTCGAAACGTTTAGTTTTTCCGAAATGTTTACCAAGCTGTTTTTGCTGATCGTTCTGCCAATCCTACTGGCTCAACTTGCTCGCCTGGATCCATCTGTCGCCAGTTGGTCAAGTTCCAACAAGCCTTTGTTGAGTCGATTTGGCCAGTATGGCATTCTGGCGATGGTTTTAATCGGAGCCATCAATACCGGCTTGTTGACCAAAGACATGTCCTTCCTGGCATTTTGGGGTTCGGCTTTGTTACTGACTGTGATTTGTCTGGTTTTGCACTTTGCAGTTTTGTTTTCCGGAATCTACATCGCGAAGTGGGCGAACTGTCTGCCCGAGGATCAAATTGCCGTAGGAATTTCCGGCAGCCAGAAAACGATGATGGTTGGATTGACGACCAGTATGGATATGGGCGTCAGTGTGTTGCCAATGATTGTTTATCACACGATCCAGCTGATTGGCGATACTCCGGTGGTTGATTGGTTTCGTCGCAAGCACTTTTCGCGTTCCGGGTCCGCTGAAGGGAATTCGGGGGGTGCCGGATACTCGCCCCAGCCTCATGTCGATTTAGGTCGCCAGGCTGGCTCGGTTGCCGTCAATAATCGCGAGTAGTATAAATACACGGGTGAATCAGGCATCCGGCGACGGATCAAGCCCTTCACATCGACCATAAATACTGCTCGCCGATCGGACAATTGTGGCAGGCCGAAGAAAAAATCTGACTCATCGCGACGCTGGTTTGCATAAACAAGTACAGAATTGCCAACTTGAAGAATCCTCCGCGCGCTTTCTGTTTGACAGCAACGCGATTGCATTTTGCATTGAACCGGTTGGACTGCGGATCGCCGCCGAACCGCAGGCAAACTCTTAACGCACCATTGTGGTTCGAGGTAAAATCAATTGCACGGGAGTTTGTAAATGCGCGAAATGTTGGAAGAAAAATTGTCTCGGTTCAATGAACTGGAGCTGCAAATGTCAGATCCAGAAGTCATGGGCAATTCACATAAAATGGCATCCGCTGCCAGGGAACATGGCTCACTGGCCAAGATTTCCACCAAGTACCGACGGTTCAAACAAGTCGTCGACGAAATCTCTGAAGTCCGCGCGATGAGCGAAAGCAAGGACCCGGAAGAACGGGAACTTGCCGAAGGCGAACTGCCGACATTGCTGGAAACTCGCGAGGAGATCTGGTCCGAACTGTTGGATTTGACAGTCGGTGGTGACGATGCGGCTAGAACTCGCTGCGTATTGGAAATTCGAGCCGGTACGGGCGGAGATGAAGCTGCACTCTTTGCCCGCAACTTGTACGAAATGTACAAACGGCACTGTGAAATTCGGAAATGGAAATTCAAACCAATGGAATCCACTACAACGGAACTCGGTGGATTCAAGGAAGTCGTGGTCTCGATCGATGGCGAAGGCAGCTATCGCGAATTGCAATATGAAAGCGGCGGTCATCGTGTGCAGAGAGTTCCCGAGACCGAAGCCAAAGGGCGAATTCATACCTCGGCCGCTACGGTCGCTGTGTTGCCGGAAGTTGAAGATGTGGAGATCGACCTCAAACCGGAAGACTATGAAGTCGAACGCTACGCAGCCAGTAGCGGGCCCGGTGGCCAGCACGTCAACAAAACGGCTTCGGCAGTTCGCTTGACGCACCTGGAAACCGGAATCGTAATTCGATGTTTCGAGGAACGCAGCCAGCACAAGAATCTGGCCAAGGCTCTCAAGCTGCTCAAATCGCACTTGTACGATTACTATCAACGAAAAGAACAGGCGCAGCGCGCCGATCAACGGAAGAGCCTGGTGGGTTCCGGTGATCGCAGTCAGCGTATTCGCACCTACAATTTTCCTGAAAACCGGGTGACTGATCACCGGATCGGATTAACGGTCCACAAACTTGATCAAATCATCGCTGGTGACGTTCAGCCGATTACGGATGCCTTGATCGATTACGATCGAGAACAATTACGCAGTTCAATGGGATCGCTGGATTGATTCCCGGAATGGATTCATGACCGAGCAAACTGCATGGACGATCAAACGCTTGTTGGATTGGACCAGCGAATTTTTTACGTCGCGCGAAATCGAGCAGGCTCGACTGGCGGCGGAAATTCTGCTGGCCGAGTCCATGGATTGTCAGCGAATCGAACTGTACACACAGTTCGATCAAGAACCCAGCGACGATCAGAAAACCGTCTACCGAGACTGGGTTAAAAGGCACTCCCAGGGCGAACCGGTCGCGTATCTGGTTGGGCACAAGGAATTTTATTCGCTCAAATTCGAAGTCAATTCGGCGGTCTTGATCCCCAGACCGGAAACAGAACACTTGGTCAGCGAGACGATTGATCTGGTCAAGCAGCAGAAGCTGGCGGAGCCGCTGATCGCAGATGTGGGAACCGGAAGCGGATGCATCGCCGTTACTCTGGCGAAGCAAATTGAATCCGCCAACATCACGGCCATCGACATTTCTCCAACCGCACTGGAAGTGGCCCGTCAGAATGCCGAAACTCATGACGTCAGCAATCGAATCCATTTCATGGAAAGCGATCTTTTTGAGTCGCTGGCCGGCGAGCAGCAATTTGACCTGGTTGTCAGCAACCCACCCTATATCGGCGCCCATGAATCTGACAACGTCGACGATTCTGTAAAGCAATATGAGCCCCAAGTTGCCTTGTTCGCGCCCGGTGCCGATGGAACTACGGTGATTTCATGTTTGTTGGATCAATCCAGCAGTCGCGTTCGACAGGGCGGATTCCTGCTGTTTGAAATGAGTCCGATCATTTCCCAGCAG
>CAZOXC010000559.1:0-3122 GCA_964583205.1 uncultured Pirellulaceae bacterium
AACCGAGTCCATGCTTGATCAGGTCATGTCGCGGGCTGCTGAAATTATCCAGTTGGAGCCAATTTGAATTCCAATCCATTTGAACCGCACGAACCTGAGGAGCAACAACCCCAGAGCGGCATTGAATCAAGCGATCATCCGGTTTCCGCTGAACCCATGCAAGCGCATGCTTCGTTTCAGCCACCCTTTATGCAAACGCCCGATCCGCAGCCACCCTCCAATGAACGATTCTGGAACTTGCCGCTGATCGTTTTATCCTGGCTGATCATCGTCTTTATTTGTGGCGTGATGTTTGCCTTGGTGCAAGTCAGTTATTCGATTCAGGAAGAGCGCAAGGTCTCCAAGTTTGATTTGATGCAGACCAACACGACCACTCGGTATACGGTTGGCAATTTGGAGCTGTTTGAGATTTCAGAAGATCAACAGGGAACGATGCTTGCCAGCGACGGCGGACAACTTCTGGAGCAGAGGTTTTGCAAGGCGATCTTGATCAACGAAGTCAAAGGTGTTGAAGCAGCCAGAGAGTATATGGCCGATCTGGAATCTTTGGTGGAAGAGATTGAATTCGAACTGGATGAAGACCAGCAGCAACTATTCAACTTGTTGGATTCTCTATTCGCGGATTACGCCGACTTTGCCTGGGATGCGCCTTCCCTGGACGAAAATGAACGAGTGTATTTGAAAGACAAACTGGGCTGGAGCGGCGAATTGGCTTTGCTGCCCGAATCTGGACCGGACCAGCCTGCGAGAGAATTGCTGTTGGATCAGGCCAAGCTGACATCAATCAAGATTCTTGTGGCCGCAGTTTCTGTGATATTGATGGGCGGGTTTGGTGTACTGTCCGGAATGTTCCTGTTGGTTTTGTTGCTTGCGAAAAAATTGAATCTGCATTTTGTCAGCCAGAAGAAACATGGCGGCGTTTACCTGGAGACATTTGCCCTGTTCCTGCTGTCGTTTCTGGCGCTTCAATTCATCGCGGGGATTTTCGGTCTGCCGGCTGCGCTGGTTCCCTTCGCCATGCTTTCGCTGGTCGCAGTCATCGTCTGGCCCGTTATTCGAGGCGTGTCGGTTTCCGACATGCTGGATGACGTTGGTTTGCGAGTGAAAAATCCGTTCAAGGAAATTTTTGCTGGCCTCGTGGGATACCTGGCGGCCACTCCGTTCCTGGCGATGGCAATTATATTTGTGGGAATCGTGATGTTGATTTCAACACAGATGGAGGGGGGTAACGAACTCTCTCCGCCGACCGGCCCAAGCCATCCGATTCAAGAGGAGATTGCCGAGTCAAACAGCGTCATGCCGATTTTGGGCATCTTGTTTACCGCTTGTGTGGTGGCTCCCATTCTGGAGGAGATCATGTTTCGCGGTTTGCTTTACAGGTACTTGCGCGAGTTCAGTCATCGCTGGGCGTTTTGGGGCAGTGTTGCCTTCTCATGCATCGTCAATGCGTTGCTGTTCGCGATGATTCACCCGCAAGGGTTGCTTGGCATTCCAATGTTGGCAACCCTGGCCGTGTCATTCTCGTTAGCGCGTGAATGGAGAGATTCGCTGATTGCGCCGATGGTCATGCACGCGATCAACAACTTTCTGGTCACCGGCATGCTGCTGATTATGCTTTAGAGTTACCGGCCGTTTTCGTGGCGACGATTGTCTTGATAATTCGCAGCCGTTTTTCGTCAGGAAACGTCGGCTGGCAGACAGGCTCGAAGCCGGCCGAACGAAGCTTCTCTTCGATCGTTGGCCAGATAAAGGTCAGGTAAAACATGATGAACGGTGGGCGCTTGATCAAATTTCGAACATGCATTGCTGCGTTAAATGAACGAGCGGCCCAGTAGGCTGGTGAAATCACCGAGGGCATCGTGGAGGTCACGAAAATAAATTGCCCGCCGGGACGTAAACTGTTGGCGATGTTTTGAATGAAATCGGACTCGCGACCGGGCAATACATGCCCCAGAGCTCCAAAGCATACCGCCACATCGAATTCCTGGTTGCCAAGCGGTTCATCAAGCACGTCCTGCTGTCGAAAATTGAGCTGCGGTCCAGAGCTTTCCACCTGTTGGCGGGCAATGTCCAGCATGCCCTTGCTGAAATCAACACCGGTCACCGATTCAGAACAGTGTTTGGCGAGCAGTTCCATTCCGGCTCCAGTCCCACAACAGACATCCAGCCCGTCTCGCCAGGAAAATTGCCCTGACAATTGACTGGAGACCGCATCCAGAATTCGGGGCGAAGTGCGAAATGGTGTGTAGTCGAATTTAGGTGCCAACAGGTCGTAACCGTGGCGAGTCGAAGAAAGAGCTTGTTGGGCAAGCTCGAAAAAACTTGGCCCTTGTTTGTGAAACATCCGGAGTCCTGTCAATTGCGAGAAGCTGCCAGGTGGTCCAGCAGTTGCCGTGAATGAGTACCTACTAAGCCGGAATAAAACAGGGCCAATCCGACTGTCACCATCGCAGCGAACGCCGAAACCAGGAAGAAGTTGATAAACAACAGAAAAGCCAGAACCAGCAGGATCACAAACACCGGAATCGAAGCCAGATAAAAACGCGACCAGCGCTTTGGATGGCTGCGGAATGTGGCTGCCACCTGAGGCGAATAGATTTGGTAGGGAGACTGGTTAAAGTAAGACGACAACAGACAAAACGGTGAAATAATCATCGCCGATAACAATCCCAGCAAGTAAAGTCCCAACCCTGAACCGGTCGCCAGAAAAAACAGACAACCCAGCAGCACACCGGGGATAGCGCCCAGCCAGACGCTGGCAGCTAGTGTAATAAACGAAGCAAACACACCGCTCAAGGAAAAGCCTGGCCAACGTTCCTCTTCATAAACTTCTGTCGCCGTGTAGCGAATGATGTTTCCCGCATAGACCGTCGTCAATATCAGGCTGGGGAAATAAAAGAAAGCGGAAGCGATGTAAAATAAATACCCAAACCCTCGATAAGTATCGTCTGAATCAGGCAAGTAATAAGAACTGGCGAAGTCGAACAAAATGTAGGAAACAAACAGTAAACCGGCGCAGAACAGCCCTCGAATAATCACATTCCGGTCGTTCATTGGAAAGATGACTTGCTTGAGCCAGTCAGAAATTCCACTTCCCAGCGATGGAAGGTCACCCTCGCTAG
>CAZOXC010000560.1:0-3111 GCA_964583205.1 uncultured Pirellulaceae bacterium
GGGAGGAAGTTTTTGCGATTTGATCGGCAGAATTACACTCTTTCCATCTTCGCTGATGTCTGCATAAAACGAGTTCAATTCGCCCTCGTCAAACTTCTCGCCATCATTGACCTTGATCGCAAACTTTCCGTCTCCAACTGAGAGGATTTTGGTTGAATCGATCGCCACGCGAATATAAACCGTTGTGCCTGATTCATGGCCCGTCACCAAAGCGCTGTTCTCATACTCGGCGTCTGGGTTGACCTTCATCACAACCAGACCGGCAACCTGCTGGGTAACCTTGTCTTGCGAATAAGCCTGTGAACCTGTGCACAGGGCAATGGCCAAAACGCAGATGATCGATTGAGCTTTCATGTTGTCTCCTTAAGAAAATTGGTTCGCCGAGCATGATTGTTGCCTGATTCTAAAGACGTTGTCCATAAAACGCCAACCGGTAATAAAATTTCAATCAAGCTTGGGCGGTTGGCAATTGTTAATTGAGTTCAATCCAATGATAATGAATCGAAACTCGTTTCAGGAGAGATTGCGGTGACTAGTACTTTGATGCGCAAAATGTTTTTCAGCTTTTTTGTTGGGTTCGCAATCAACCTGCCAGTTTGCGTTGCTCAAGACGAATCAACAAAACTCGAAAAAACCGAGGAGTGGGTTCAGCTGTTCAATGGCGAAGATCTCACCGGCTGGACACCGAAAATCAAGGGTTACCAGTTGGGTGAGAATTTTGGTGAGACCTTTCGAGTCAAAGATGGTCTGCTGCAGGTGCGCTTCGATGAATACGAATCTTATGATAATCGGTTCGGGCACTTGTTTTTCAAGGAAGAGTATTCGCATTACATCATCCGCGTCGAGTATCGATTCGTGGGAGATCAATGCACTGGCGGGCCCGCTTGGGCAATCCGCAACAGCGGGGTGATGCTGCATTGTCAGGATCCGGAGACGATGGGCAAGGATCAAAATTTTCCGGTGTCGATTGAAATGCAGTTGCTGGGTGGCGACGGAACCGGGGACCGTCCCAATGCCAATGTTTGCACGCCAGGAACGCATATCGAGATGGATGGGCAGTTGGTGACTCGTCACTGCAACCAATCCGACTCGAAGACCTTTCATGGTGAAGACTGGGTGACGGTGGAAGTTGAAGTATTGGGCGACGAGGTGATTCGGCACAAGATCGATGGCGAAGTTGTGCTGGAATATCAGAAACCTCAGTATGACACCAAGGACGGCGACGCCAAAAAACTAATCAAGAACGGTGACGCGAGCTTGTCCAAGGGTTTTATTTCCCTACA
The DNA here is from genome assembly GCA_964583205.1 of uncultured Pirellulaceae bacterium. Classification (GTDB taxonomy): domain Bacteria; phylum Planctomycetota; class Planctomycetia; order Pirellulales; family Pirellulaceae; genus CALMEE01. The sequence goes on from CAZOXC010000560.1 coordinate 1,284, forward strand.
GTCTGAAAGCCATCCAATCGATTTTCGTAAAGTCGAGTTAAGAGTTATCGACGAATAATTCGGCGCCGACGCCGGCAAAACAAAGCGGACAAGGCAAACCAAGTTGTCGCGGCAGCCGGTTCCGGAATGCTGGCTACTCTTAAAATGACTTGAGTATTGGCTGTATCATTCAACAGGGTAAAATCAAATCCATCTGGTGTTGAGCCGAATTCAATTCCAATCCGCCGATCGTTGCTGATGGCCCAACATTGTAATTTGCATTGGAACCGAAACGTAAGGCAGCACCGTTGGAAACGCTCATCGCTCCATTGAACGTTCCGCCGTTCTGAAAATTCAAAGTCCCTGATTCTACAAACGTCGATCCGAAATCGTTCCATCAAAAGCAAAACCACCATCGTTAGTAATGTTGACCTCAGTTCCGCTCAGTTTATTCCAAATCGCGGAACCAATAGTGGTTGTGCCGGCCGATAGTTGCAAAGTTCGGCCCGACTAATCCACGCCCTCGGTCTTAACGTCTTCCTCTGGTCTTCAACAATTCAATGTAGGTCATCTCGCTTTCTCCGTGAACTTTCTCATTTGTCTGCTCGTGGCTGAGCACAAAGTATCCGGACTGACAAACAAACCCGAACACGAACGCCCACCAAATCAAAGCACATACGATCACAACTTTCTGCAACAACTCAAACCCAGTCATGTTCGCCTGCAACATTACAACAATCATTGCCAGGACAACAACCAGGCTTAGAGAAAGAAAACCAATACCGACGTAGGGACTGCGAGATGCAGCAAAGAAAAAGAACACCCAGCAGAACAGCATCGGGAAAAGCCAAACCACTAACGCAACATGATGTAAGACATAATATCGGTTTTCAGGAGTAAGCCCTAACCCGACGATTCCGCACGCCGAAATGATCCCCAACCACGAAGCAATCTTCATTGACACGAGGTCATCAGGATTTAGCCTAACCAACATCGTAAACAATGGCACCTGGCTCAAGCCAAGCAACACAATCGCAACATTGAAGACATGAGAATACTCATAAGTCGTTCGGCCAAGTTCGCTCAAGAAATTGTCTGTCAACGAAAACGGAGCATCGTAATTCGCTATCGCAAACCAAACACAAAACAGAAACTGAATAACGCCGAACACGGCAATTGCAAGACTTACGAACAGCTTCTTTTTGAACGGCATGGTTGCACTCTAACAACTAATCCAACGCTTGTAGCGTCTCGTCCAGACCAAGGCAGATGTGAACTCGAAACCGGCAATCATTGTACCTCCAGCAACGTCCAGCGTTGATTCGCCAGTTCCAATGATTGCTGTGTCCAGCAACTCAGGAACGCCGTTTGACCAATTAGGTGCAAAACTCCAATTTCCGGTCACATTATTGCCCCAGGTCGTATCCACTTGCCCGTTAACTCGTTGCAGACAACAGCCAGAAACCAAAGAAATCAATAGCGCGAAGAGCCATCGGTGGGTACGATTCATTTTGCGAATGTCGCAATAATCGGAAGTGTAAAATCAACTACCAAATATAATTTAGTCGGCTTTTCGATCAAACTGATAGTGCAGTTCAGGAAGTCGCTATTGAAAACTCCACTGTGCAGAATGGGGCGGACCCCAATTTCAAATCCAGTAGTTGAAACCGGATTGGATGCGGGCGCGATACTTCTTTTCGTCGAACTTGTAGAGTTTGGCGGCGCGGTGGGCGACTCCAGATTGCACTTCATCAAGCTCCGTCAGCACATCCATAGCAAGAAATTTGCGGCGAAAATTGCGTTTGTCCAATTCCTGATCCAGAATCGTTTCGTACACACTTTGTAATTC
>CAZOXC010000561.1:0-3106 GCA_964583205.1 uncultured Pirellulaceae bacterium
CCGCAGGATTGGCTCACCAAATGCAGAGCCGATGTGGTCCTGGCCTTCTTTGGTTACAACGAGTCCTGGGCGGGTGAAGCTGGTTTACCGCAATTCAAGCAGGATTTAAAAGCCTTCATCAAAGATACTGAAGCTCAACAATATAATGGCCAGTCGGCACCCACTCTGGCTTTGATCGGTCCAACTCGACTTTTGAAAGACCGGGCTGGCGCTAACGAAAACATCAAGATGTACAACCAGGCGATGGCCGAAGTTGCAGCCGAGATGCAAGTCAGGTTTGTGGACCTTTACTCAAAGGCAGACGAACCGGGCACCAGGTTCAATGATGTGCACCTCAACAGCAAAGGCAACGAGTCTGTAGCCCTTTCGATTGTCTTCCAACTATTCCATCACTTGTTCTACACACCTTCAGAACGCGACGAAGAATTTGACAACCAACATGCATCTTTGCGGCAAGCAGTCCTGGACAAAAACTGGCACTGGTTCCACCGCTATCGCACCACCGACGGTTTCTCCACCTACGGCGGTCGAGCCGACTTGAAGTTCACCGATGGCCAAACCAATCGAGAGGTCATGGATCGTGAATTGGAAATCCTGGAATGGATGGCGGCCGAACGAGACAAAAAAATATGGGCGATCGCTCAAGGCACTGACTACCAGGTCGACGACAGCAAGTCAGCCGAGTTCATTCCGGTAATCTCAAACAAGCAGGGAACACTTGAAGGCGGTAAACACGTTTTTCTTTCCGGTGAAGAAGCCATCGACAAGATGGAAGTTCACAAGGGAATGAAAGTGAATTTATTCGCCAGCGAAGAACAGTTTCCGGAACTGGCTTCGCCTGTACAGATGTCATTCGATACCAAAGGGCGCTTGTGGGTGGCCGCGTGGCCAAGTTACCCGCACTGGAAACCCAAGGATGAAATGAATGACAAACTTTTGATCTTCGAAGATACCGACGGCGACGGGCAAGCCGATGAAATGAAAGTTTTCGCCGACGGACTGCACAACCCAACCGGATTCGAATTCTGGAATGGTGGCGTACTGATCGCACAGTGCCCGGACTTGTGGTTCCTGAAAGACACTGACGGTGATGACGTTGCCGACGTTCGGGAACGAGTCCTGCACGGTCTGGATACGGCCGACACCCATCATGCCGCCAACAGCTTTGTGATCGGACCGGGTGGCGGTTTGTATTTCCAGGAAGGAACTTTTCACCACACTCAAATTGAAACGCCCTGGGGCCCGCCGGTTCGCTCAGTCAACGCAGGTGTGTTCCGCTATGAACCACGTACGCACAAGTGCGATGTCTACGTAGCCTACCGTTTTGCCAATCCACACGGTCATTCGTTTGACTATTGGGGACAGGATTTTGTGACTGATGGAACTGGAAACGTCAATTATTATGCCGCTCCGTTCTCCGGCAAGGTTCACTATCCATACAAACACAGCAAGTACTTTCCCTTTTTCAATCAATGGGTGCGCCCCTCAGCGGCCACCGAGTTTATCTCGTCCGCTCACTTCCCGGATGAATTTCAAGGCAACTACTTGATCGCCAACGTCATCGGGTTTCACGGACTGCTGCAATATGAAGTCATGGGTAAAGGATCGGGTTTTGGTGCCGAGGAAGTTGCACCAATCCTGAAATCCAGTGACCAGAATTTCCGTCCAGTGGATATCGAGATCGGTCCCGATGGAGCCATCTACTTTCTGGATTGGCAAAACCCGATCATCGGCCACATGCAACATAACTTGCGAGATCCCAATCGCGACCAGGAGCATGGTCGAGTTTATCGAGTCACTTACGAAGGTCGCGAATTGCTCAAGGCTCCCAAAATCGCCGGCTCTTCAATCGAAGAACTGCTGAATTTGTTGAAGTCACCCACCGATCGTACTCGCTATCAAACTCGAATCGAATTGAGTGGTCGGGAATCGTCCGAAGTCATATCGGCAACCAAACAATGGCTGGCTGAACTTGATCCAGCCGACCCGCAGTTCGAACATCATCGCCTGGAAGGGCTTTGGGTCCATCAACATCATGATGTTGTTGACGCTGATCTGTTGAAGCAGGTTTTCAATTCCAAAGAACCTCGAGCTCGCGCTGCGGCGATTCGAGTTCTCAGTTACTGGCATGATCGAGTCGACGATACGTTGGAAATCTTGAGCCAGGCCACGCAAGATGATTTTCCACGAGTTCGCCTGGAGGCATGTCGAGCCTGTAGTTACGTGGATTCGGCGGATGCAGCCGAAGTGGCACTGCAGATTATGAATATGCCGACCGACAAGTTCCTCGATTATTCGCTGCAGGAAACCATCAACGTTCTGGAGCCCAAGTGGAAACCTTCAATCGCATCGGGCAAGCCGTTTTGCAAAGATAACATGAGAGGCTTGCGCTATGTTTTAAGTCGAGTGGATACTTTTGCACTGGTAAATGCCGCTCGCAGCCGACCTGTTTTCGAAGAGCTGCTGAAGCGTCAGGGTGTGGTCCATGAAGTTCGAGAAGAAGCGGCTGCTGGCCTGGCCAAATTGAATCACTCTTCAGTCAGTTCCGAATTACTGTCGGCCATTGAAAGACTGGATTCCAGCACAGATGCTTCGGCCAGCCTGGTACTGGGCGACCTGGCACACTTGTTTGTCCATGACCACGACAACGCCGGGAGTTCCACGGACACCCCACATCAACATTCTGCTGACGACATTGCACGGCTGGAACAACTGGCCATGTCAGCCAGACAACCCGTCACTCGTCAGATCGCCTTCGGCACCTTGATCAATGCCGAAAACAACTTTGAAGATGTCTGGAACAAGGCCAGTGAATCTTACAAAGTCTTCCCCGACCTGCTGGCCTCGGTGCCCTTAATCACAGACACCAAGCTGCGCAATTCAACTCACACCAAACTCCATTCGCTATTGGATACCGGTTTGCCAATCACACTGGCCGAGCAGATTGGCAACAACCCTGGCACGTTTGGGAAGTTTGTTCGGATCGAAATTCCCGGCACTCGCAAAACGCTGACACTGGCCGAAGTTGAAGTTTTCTCGGGTTCGCAAAACGTAGCCTTGCAGGGCAGGGCAACCCAGTTGAATACCGGCCATGGCGGAACAGCCG
>CAZOXC010000562.1:0-3105 GCA_964583205.1 uncultured Pirellulaceae bacterium
GAATCGGTCAAGTCACTTGCCATCAACCGATTACTGATGACGTCTGGTGTCATGCGATTTGGAAACAAACCACAGGATCAACTCGCACAGCAGACCTGTTCCTGTTCGACGATCAGGGCCAAGTCCTGTTGCAGATTCTGGATCTCAAAGTACAGCAAGTCAGTCTGGCCAGCCTGCGGCAACTCAGCGGTGCAGGTGCAGAGCGGCTGGTTTTCGAATTGGATTGGCAAACTGATCGACTGACTCCCGCCAAACTGGATGCCAAAAACTGGCTGATGATTGGCAATTCTCTGGAGAAAACAGACGAGACTCGTGCAGACTTTCGAACATTACTTGCCAACCAACTGCGCGAATCCGATCATCGAGTGATCGAAGTGAGCTTGTCTGATGAACATCAAGGGTCCGATTATACAGATCATGACGATTGTTCTTTCAGCCTGAACGGAAGAAATCGTGAAGGCTGGCTGAAACTGTTCAGGCAAATTGCCGGCGAGCGTTCAGATTTTGAACTGCATGGCGTCATTTGGTTGACGGATACCGCCGATGCAGCCAACCAACCTGCTCATCAAGTTGAGTGTTTGCTCAACTTCGTGCAAAGCTTGATCGAATTCGGCTGGCGAAGATTGCCCTGTGGTTTGGAGCTGGTCACGCAGAACGCGATTTCGACAAGTGAGCACGATGAAATCGTTAAGCCCGCTCAAACCCAGTTCTGGGGAATGGGTCGAGTGGTGGGGGCTGAGCAGCCTGAACTTCGCTGCCGCATGCTGGATATTACCGGCAATGAATCGCTGCTAGACGACACGGTCCAAATGGCGGCTGACGTTATTTTGACAGACACGCTTGATAACCAGCACGCCATTCGAAACGGGCAACTGTTTGTGCCTCGCATGTCCCGTTCGAATTTAAAACGGACCAGCAGTTTCGCGTTGTCCGGCGCGGGTTGCTACTTGATCACCGGTGGTTTGGGAATGTTGGGACGTGAAGCCGCCGCTTGGCTGTGCGAACGAGGCGCCACACATCTCGTTTTGGTTTCTCGACGTGCGCCCGATGATTCGGCGGAAACGTGGATCAAGTCGCTTGCTGACCAAGGCTGCACGGTCACTCTGCATTCGGCCGACACCAGCCAGACAGATGACATGGCACAGTTGTTTGCCCGGTTTGGTAACGACCTGCCGCAACTTTCGGGCCTGATTCACTCGGCGGGCGTGCTGGACGATGGCTTGATCGAATCGCAGGACTGGGAGCGCTTTGAAAAAGTGCTCAAGCCCAAAATTGACGCTGCAGCTTTACTTGACGAACTGACTCGTGATTTGGAATTGGAATTTTTCATCCTGTATTCATCGGCGGCTTCGGTTTTGGGCTCGCCGGGCCAAAGCAATTACGCGACCGGCAATGCATTTCTGGATGGACTGGCATATCGACGACGCCAACAAGGCCTTCCGGCGTTGGCCATCAACTGGGGCCCCTGGAGCGTCGGCATGGCCGATGATGAACGGATCTTGAAACGCCTGTCGTTGCAAGGCATTACTCCTCTGGAAATCGCTGAAGCCCATTCGGCACTGGAGTTGATGCTCAGCAGTGAAACTGTGCAGGCCACGGTGCTGGACGTGGACTGGCGACGGATGCGAATTGGTCCCACCGGGAATGTTCCGCCCTTGTTACAGAAACTGGTCGGAAGCAAAAGAGCGAATCGAGGCGCCGACTCGGCCTTTGTGGGCAAATTAAAAACGCTTCAGGCCAGTGCTCAACGAGAGTTGTTGTTAAAGACCATTCAAGATTCGCTGCAGCGAATTCTGTCGACTCCAGGCGCGCCTGAAACCGATCGACCCTTGATCGAAATGGGACTCGATTCGTTAATGGCTGTGGAGTTCGGAACTGAGCTGCAGCAAATGCTGGGCGATCAATTCAATGTTGGACCGACCATGTTGTTTGACCACCCCACCATCGATGCCATCACAGATCATGTACTGGAATTGGTTGCGACGGCCGGCCAGAGTGACTCGGATTCAACATCTAAACCCCAATCGACTCAATCGAATACCACTGAAGCCGGAAGCTCGGTGGAAAGAGACGACATCGCCATCATCGGCATGAGCTGTCGCTTCCCCGGCGCGCAGAACGTTGACCAGTTCTGGCAAAACCTGCTCGACGGTGTGGATTCGGTTTGCGATATTCCCAACGATCGCTGGGACATTGATCGGTTCTACAGCGCCGATCGCGAACCGGGCAAAATGTATACTCGTCGTGGCGGGTTTTTAGATGACATTGCCGATTTCGATGCCGAGTTCTTCAACATCTCTGATCAGGAAGCCTGCTGGATCGATCCCCAGCATCGCATGTTGCTGGAGAACAGTTACCGAGCCATGGAAGACGCCGGAATCGCCACAGCGCCCTTGCTGGAATCCAATGTGGGCGTGTTCATGGGAATCATGGGTTCCGATTATGCCTTCCTGCCTACGCTCGACGATGAAGATGTCATCAAGGGATTTCAGGGAGCCGGTTTGTCGCATAGCGCCGGCGTCGGACGCATCAGTTACCTGTTTGGTTTCGAGGGCCCCAGCGTGGCCGTCGACACGGCCAGCAGCAGTTCATTGGTAGCGGTTTTCCAGGCCATGCGAAGTTTACAGGACGGCAATTGCAACCTGGCACTGGCGGGCGGAGTCAATGCAATTCTGGCGCCGGTTAACTCGCTGTTGATGTCCAAGTCCGGTTTGCTTTCGCCCGATGGTCGCTGCAAATCATTTTCAAAATCGGCAGACGGTTTCGGACGCGGCGAAGGCTGCGGCGTGGTGATTCTCAAACGATTGAAAGATGCCGAACGCGATGGCGATCGAGTGATGGCGGTCATCCGCGGCGGCGCTGTCGTACACAACGGGTTCAGTGGCGGAATCACCTCGCCCAGCGGAAAAGCGCAAGCTCGAGTCATCGACGCGGCCTTGAAAGATGCCGGCATCGCTCCCTCGCAAGTTCAATACCTTGAAGCACATGGTACCGGTACCGAATTCGGTGATCCGATGGAATTGGGCGCTGCCATGAAAATCTATGGCAAGGGTCGCAAACAAGATGAACCGTTGCTGGTTGGTTCAGTGAAAGCCAATATCAGCC
>CAZOXC010000563.1:0-3103 GCA_964583205.1 uncultured Pirellulaceae bacterium
AAATGGTGGTTGGTCATTTTGCCATCGTCGTGGTACCGGTCGATCGAGGGAACATCGACCAACAAGTGCTCGAAGCCCAACTGATTGATCAACTCGATGGCCTCGCAGGTAAAAAATGGCGGCGGATTGTCACCCTGGTACAGGCGTTCCTTTTTGGAAGCGTCATTGGGCAGAGTGCGGACAACCAACGCCTGTCCTCGAAAGTATCCCACCAGGGCATCATCCAGCAACTTGGACGTGATCAACCGATCTGATTCGCTCAGCTCTGGCACATAGGTATCTTCGCCCGGGTCGTTAGTCGGCTCGACTGAAATCAGAGTCGCCAACATCAGGGCATTCGAAATCGTCGAGCCGATCGGAACGTTCTGATTAACAATGTGCCCGACGGTTTCCGTATGTGTCCCGTTGCAATGCGGGATGATCGTTACCTGATCCAGATTGCAACTTCCGCCCTGAGAAGTATCGCCGACAAACTCACCTTCCTGAACGACGTCACGCCGAGCCTTTCCCACGTCGAAATAGTTCGGCTGTTGACCATCAAAATCCAGATCAATTGCGATCGAGATTCCCTGGGTTGGATCGAATGTAAAAGACTCTTCACCGGATTTAAATTGAAATTTCAAGGTACTGACACGCCATGATGGATGCTGTTAGATTGACTCTACATAGCCTGACACATTTATCATTGATCATCAATTCAAGATATCGACATGGACTTAAATCTAGCCGACCGCCGAGCCGTTGTTTGTGGGAGTTCTCAGGGCATTGGGAAAGCCGCAGCCATTGAACTTGCTTTGCTGGGGGCCAATGTAATCTTGTTGTCACGAAACGCCACGACATTGAATCTGGTCAAGGGCGATCTTGATACTTCGCAAGGCCAACAGCACGAAGTAGTGACTGCCGATTTTACAGATCTTGAGCAAGTCCGTTCGGCCAGCGCGCAAATATTACAGAATGGCGGCGCTCACATCCTTGTCAACAACACTGGCGGACCGCCAGCCGGGTCGGCCATCGACGCCGACCTCGATTCTTTCGTTGATGCGTTTTCCAACCATCTGCTGTGCAACCACATTCTCACCCAGGCATTTGTTGAAGGAATGAAGCAAGCTCGTTACGGGCGTATTATCAACGTGATTTCAACTTCCGTGAAGCAACCGATTGCCGGATTGGGCGTTTCCAATACGACTCGAGGCGCCGTTGCCAACTGGGCTAAAACTCTGGCTTCCGAGTTAGGACCGTTTGGAATTACCGTCAACAACATGCTGCCCGGAATGACCATGACCGGTCGCCTGCAATCTTTGATCGATGGTCGAGCGCAGAATCGCCAGGTTCCAGCCAACGAAATTGCCGAAGCCATGAAAGCTGAGATCCCAGCTCGACGATTTGCAGAACCTCGAGAAGCCGGCGCTGCCGTGGCGTTTCTCGCTTCACCCGCAGCCGCCTACATCAACGGGATCAATCTGCCCGTCGATGGAGGTCGCACCACATGTCTCTGATCGATATTCACAATTACATTGGCGGAAAACTTCAACCGCCGATCAACGGCAACTGGTTGGACAACGTCAATCCGGCGACCGGCCAGATTTACTCGCGCTGCCCTGAAAGCGATCAAGCCGATGTGGACGCGGCAGTTTCCGCCGCCGAAGAGGCCTTCAAGTCCTGGTCCAGAACCACTCCGGCTGAACGAGCAAACTGGATGATTCGAATTGCCGATTGCATCGAAGCTCGGCTGGACGAAATTGCTCGAATGGAATCCGATGACAACGGCAAGCCAGTTAAACTTGCTCGAGCCGTGGATATTCCTCGAGCTGTAACCAACTTGAAATTCTTCGCCTCGATCATCCAAGGGGTTGAGAGTCAGTCACATAGCGCACCGGACGGCATCAACTATACCTTGCGGGATCCGCTGGGAGTCGTGAGCTGCATCTCGCCATGGAATTTGCCTCTGTATCTGTTTACATGGAAAATCGCTCCCGCATTGGCGGCCGGCAACTGCGTGATCGGGAAACCGTCCGAGGTTACTCCGATGACGGCGTTTGTTTTTTCGCAGATTTGCGAGGAAGTTGGATTGCCACCCGGCGTTTTCAGTGTGCTGCATGGAAGTGGCGGCAGTGTCGGCAATGCGATTATTCGCCATGATGGTATCAAGGCGATTTCTTTTACCGGCGGAACTGCGACTGGAGCCCATGTCGCTGCCGAAGTTGCACCACGCTTCAAAAAACTTTCACTGGAACTTGGCGGGAAAAACCCCAACATCATATTCGCCGATTGCGATTACGAGTCCACGCTGGAAACGACTTTGCGTTCCTCGTTTGCTAACCAAGGTCAGATTTGCCTGTGCGGCTCGCGGATTTATGTCGAACGCCCCTTGTACGAAAAATTTCGCAACGACCTGGTCGAACGTACCCGGAAACTGGTGGTCGGCGATCCACATGACGCGAACACGGATCTCGGTGCGGTCGTTTCGCAAGCTCACCGCGACAAGATTCTCGAATGTATCAGCCTGGCAAAAACAGAGCAGGGCAGTATCTTGTGTGGCGGTGGCAAAGCCGATGTTGCAGGCAAATTCGCTAACGGCTTTTTCATTCAGCCCACCGTTATCGAAGGACTGGATGATCAATGTCGCACGAACCAGGAAGAAATTTTTGGACCGGTCGTTACTATTCAGCCATTTGACGACGAGGCCGAAGTGGTTGCTCGAGCGAACTCGACTCCATACGGTCTGTCTGCCACGATCTGGACTAACGACCTCAAACGTGCACACCGAGTTGCTCGTGATCTGGATTCGGGAGTTGTCTGGATCAACAGTTGGCTGGTTCGAGACCTGCGAACCCCCTTTGGCGGCATGAAGAATTCAGGCGTGGGCCGTGAAGGCGGGCTGGAATCGTTACGTTTTTTCACCGAGCCCAAAAACGTTTTTGTTGCCCTTTGAAGGCCGTTGCGATTGGCAGGCCGAGTCGACCAGGAAGGACCGAGCCCGCAACAGGCACTGAATTTCTTTGGAATTCATCAAAAATCAATTCGAAGCTGACTTGAAATGATTCAACTCGATTCGGCGACGCTCTCAATCCTGCTGCCAGCCAATACGGTGTCAACACAGTGT
>CAZOXC010000564.1:0-3101 GCA_964583205.1 uncultured Pirellulaceae bacterium
TTCGATGGTCGCGATCCTTGGTAGTCGCCAAAACCAACTTGGCTTCCGTGACATAACCCGGATCAAGATTGATAGCGCGAACAGCAGTGCCAGCTTGCCGGACCGATCGGTCGGATTCGATTTGATTGGTCATCAATTTGATTTTTGGCAGTTCTTCTGGCGGGATCAGCTGCCGAAAAGCCAAAAAACGCTTTATCAAATCCTGCCCCATCTCTTCCTGATAAAAGCTGGTTTGATCAAATGGCAAATCTTCACTTTGGAATTCCACCGGGCCGTATTTTGCGGTCAAGGCGGCCTGTCCGGTATCCAGTTCGTTCTGGTCGCGAGCAAACATGGCAGTCACTAGCAAAACTGGAAGGTGCTGTTTGGCTTGTCCCATCAAACTGTGAGCCTTGTTCGGGAGAATGGGTTGGACGATACTTTTTTAATTGAACCCACTCGATTCCAATCGTCAATCAATGGAGGCCAATGCGGTGCGAGGACTAAGAAAACACATAGTCAAATCCCTGATTGCCGGCATCGTCGCATTACTGCCAATTGTCGGCCTGGTGGTGACCGTTGTGTATTTTGAAAATCAGGTGGCTGGTACCTGGCTGAGAAACCAAGGATTTTATTTTTTCGGTCTGGGAATCCTGCTGGCATTCACCTGCGTATACCTGGTAGGCCTGTTCGTTTCGAATGTGATTGGGCGCTGGATCTGGAAATCGGTCGACCGCGTGGTCGATAATCTGCCAATCATGGGCAGCCTGTATCAGACTTTGAAGCAGATTCTGGGATATGGAGAAGGCCCAGACGCAATTTTTCAACGGGTCGTTTTCGTTAGTACGAAAGAAATGAACGGCGATGAGATTGGCTTGGTCACCAATGAACAACCCCGCGAAAATCCGGGAAAGATTGCCGTGTTTCTGCCAAGTGCACCCTCGCCTACCACGGGACGCCTGGTATTCGTCGAGCCTTCCAAAATTCGCGACGCAAAAATGTCCGTCAGTCAAGCGCTGAAGTCACTCGTATCGATCGGCGCTTTGGAGGTGGATTCCGAAGACTGAATTACGGCATCGCACAATTTGCGATCAACACAATTCGGTTCGGCCAGCATCGGCGTCGATGCCTAACCGCATCCGCAGCTCGTCGAATTTATCTCGAAAGCCGTGGGTCGACGTGTGAATATGTTCGCCTTCGGTGACAAACTGAATATCCTGGTTGTGGGTGACACCGTTCTTCTCAAGCACATGTTCGTATAGCTCAAGCGGACTTCCGTAGATGATCAGCAACTTGTGCTCGTCAAACTGTACTTCCTGAGGTAATTCGGGATTCAACACGGCGATGCCTGTACAGCCATCGTTCAACAGCATGTCTTCATAGTCCCACAGAGCGCTAATCAGAACAGGTGTGTCGATATGTTCTCGATAGTAGTCCAGGTGTCCATTGGAACCATGGTCGTGGCTGGATTCCAGGACAACATCAACCGAAGGTCCCAGGCGTGAAACCAACTCAATGAAAGTTGGAAACAGAGCGTCACCAGAAATCGCGGCCATCGCAACTGGAATTTCAATGTTGGTCTCTTCGTCACAATAGCTGTCGTGACGGTAGCCCTGCCCTAACTCGATATCTGAATTGGGGGCCGGGCGAACCGCTTGAGTCAATGAAAACTCACCGGCGATCGCATCTTTGATTTGTTGTTCGTTGGCCAGTTGACCGTTTTCAAAGTCTTCCTGGCTTTTGAAAGCTGGCGATTGTTGGAATACTTTGTCGAAAAAGTCTTGTAGGTAGCCCATCGAATCCTCGGGTCCAAAAGGTTAAAAAGGGCCTAATTGCCTAGTATGCCCTGCAAAAATCCCTGTTTGAGATTCTTAAAAATCCTACGTCACGAAGTCTCGCAGTGCTGGTATTTGAGAAATTCATGAAGTCTGACCACCGGCTGGTCCCCTGATATTCGGAATCAGCGTTATGACTGGTATCCTCGCGAACCAAACTGCAACTCCATGAGTCACTTGAGCAAGCTGGGAAATTCGGTAGATAGACAAAATTGGCCAAACCATGAGCGAAAAACCAACCGCAGTTTCAGAAAGTACCAGTGTCCCTCAACCGGAAATTGTGGATGGACGTTTGCTGTTGCGACGCATGACGTCGGTGGACGCGCCCCAGGTCTTTCGGCTAATCAATGATCGCGAGATCGCCAGTAACACTCGATCAATTCCTTATCCTTATCCGGAACCACAAGCGTCCGAATGGATCGAGAGTCATGCGGATTTGTGGGATCAAGGCAAGTCCGCGATTTTCGGGATTTGTCTAGTCAGCGATTCAACCGGTCAACCCGAGTTGTGTGGAGCGATTGGTTTGGAAATCAACAGCGAATTCGAACATGCCGAGCTTGGATATTGGATTGGTCGCGAATTCTGGAATCAGGGAATTTGTGGCGAAGCCGCACGAATCCTGGTCGATTTCGGTTTCGAGCATCTGAATTTACACCGAATCCACGCACATCATCTGACTCGCAATCCGGCTTCCGGCCGAGTCCTGGAAAAAGCCGGCATGAAATTCGAAGGAACCCTTCGCCACCATATTAAGAAATGGGGCGTGTTCGAAGACATCGCCTGGTACGGAATTCTCCGCTCAGAATGGCAAACTGTCCAAACAAAATGAAGGCCAGAATTGGCCGCTTTCAAGCGATCAGGATCCACGAGACAGGCTCGATCGCTAATGCCAAAACTGCCTCGACCCATACGGTCAACGGAACAGCCGTGGCTCGAACTGATTTCTTACTAGAAATTACGGGGATTTGCAAATATTGGCCCGTTTCTGTCGAATAAAGGCCAAAGACTCAAATCTACAGGGATTTTAAACCAGCAGATCAACCAAAACGGCGCTCCTGCTCGCCGGAACAATTGTTCCCAAGCCTGCCAGGAACGATCAACACAACGCTAAAATTCGTAGCATAAATTCGTATAATCAGGCATCAATAAGATGATGCCGAATGGAGCCGACAAAATGACTGAAACTCGTCAAGGTACAAGGGTCACCTTTTTGGATCAGACCGGTGCGAAATCGGTGGAAGCGGTCGTTTCGGACACTGTGACTGTCAAACGAATTCTGCCCAATGT
>CAZOXC010000565.1:0-3094 GCA_964583205.1 uncultured Pirellulaceae bacterium
GTGCAAACCGTTCTGGTACAATTGGAACCTCTCGACCGCGAAATCATTTCGCTGCGGCACATCGAGGGATTGAAGAGTAGCGATGTCGCCGCGGTGTTACAAATCAATCAATCCACCGCCAGTACCCGTTACCTGCGAGCCTTGAAAAAGTTGAAAGACGGCCTTTCAGTTGTTTTGAAGTCCGAGAATGACGATTCCAACGCCTTGTTTTGAACATCAATGAACGAGCCAGAACTGCAAGGTCTTGACGCGATCGCAGAAGAGTTTTGCGAGCGATTCGCGGCGGGCGAGAACCCCTCGCTTGAAGAATTTGCAGCGCGCTATCCCAATTTTTCGGCAGAAATTCTTGAGCTCTTTCCCACACTGGAACTCATTGCATCCGTTCTGCCGGATGAAAAGTTGCCGACCTCTCCACTGGCCCTGCCCAATTGTCTTGAAAATGAGACCATCGAAGACTTCCGAATGATCCGCGAGCTGGGGCGCGGCGGAATGGGAATTGTCTACGAAGCCGAACAACAGTCTTTGGGTCGACGTGTGGCTTTGAAACTGCTGCCCATGACGCGTTCCCTGGGATCGAAACGAAAAGAGAGGTTTCATCGGGAAGCCATGGCGGCGGGGCGATTGCACCATACCAATATTGTGCCGGTTTTTGGAATTGGTGACTCGGACGACCTGGCCTTTCTAATCATGCAGTTAATACCCGGTGTGTCGCTGGACAAAGTAATCCCTGAACTTCGGAAAGCCAGCCAACTGCAGAGCCTCTTTCAACATGTCGAAATCGCGGACTTGTTCCAGCCATCGGATGAAGACTGCGGTCTCGATAACCAAAACACACTTGACGACTACCATTCCGCTGACATTCCCATTGGAGATGACTACTGGCGCGAAATAGCAGCGATTGGCCAACAGGCTGCCGATGCACTGCAGTACGCTTGTGATCAAGGCGTTTGGCATCGTGATATCAAGCCTGGCAATCTAATCCTGGACACCGACCACCGAACTTGGGTTTCAGACTTTGGACTGGCCAAAATTCTCGATTCCGATGAAATCACAAAGTCGAATGATGTGATGGGGACCATCAAGTACATGGCGCCCGAACGTCTGTACGGAGAATACAGTGCCAAGAGTGACATCTATTCACTCGGTACGACGCTGTATGAACTGGCCACACTGCGTCCAGCTTTTGGTTCTACCAAACCGGCCACTATTGCTCGAAAAGGACTACTTCGAGAACCACCCCCGCCACTACAAACTTTGCGACCTTCGATTCCACGTGATCTGCGAACCATCATCGAAACCGCAATGGCTGATGAACCGGATAGCCGTTACAAGTCGGCTGGCGAGCTGGCTGCGGATCTGAACCGTTTTATCAACGACGAGCCCATCAAAGCGCGTCCTGAATCTATCGCAGGTTCGACAATACGATGGGCCCGACGCAACCCGATGTTGGCCGGAACACTGGCCGCGTTGGCCATCTGTTTGATGGCCGTTGCGATCATCTCGACTCGCTCCGCACAGCACTTTCGAATTCTCAATGCGGAACTCACGCAATCCAACGAAGACCTGGAATCCGCCAACCTTTCTGCCACACGGCAGCAGAACCTGAGTCAACAACGGGAAACCCGATTGTTGTTCCAGCGCGGTCGCGAGTTGGCCGAACAAGGCAAAACGGCGGAAGGTTTGCTCACCATGGTCGAATCGCTTCAGCAGTGCCCGGAATCCATGCCAGACTACGTTCGGACGATTCGTGCGAACATCTCCGCCTGGTCCGAACTGGTTCCAGAAATTCTGGAAATGAATCCCGATCCCTTTCACAAGTTTCGCGACATTGATTACTCGGTCGGCGGGCCACTTGGTGACTTTTTCCTATTCACCGACAAAACGATTCGACGTATCGACGCTCAGTCCGGTCAGCAGATTGGACCGGCCATCGAGCTCGATTCTCTGGCGTTCTCGAGTGCCGTTAATCCCCAAGGCACTTTGGTCGCCGTCACCACACGTACAAATCAGAATCGGTTACTGATCTTTGATCTGGCCAACGTAGCTCAACCGCCCATTGAACGGGTTGTTGACGAGTCGCTGGTACTTGAATTTCCGTATTGGCATCCCAACGGCAAGTCGGTGGCTCTGCGCACCCAGTTCAACAAGAGCTTCGTCGTATGGGATGACTTTCATTCGGCAGAGCACGAGATCTTCACCTGCCAGCCGAAAATGGAACCGCAGGTTTTGGAGCGGCTCGCTCAGTTCATGCCGGGTGGCGCTCAGTCCAAGATCCTCGACTACGAGCGAAAACGCACGATGCGAGATGAACGGATGCGACTCGATGATCATCATGCAACAACGCGGATATTGGATGTAGTAACCGGAAACCAACTTCGCCTGCAACTGCCTCATGCGATGCGTGTGATACCCAGCGTGGACGGACAGCAAATCCAGTGCACACATTTTCGGATTCGCGATTTCAAATCCAGCTCGCGGCTACCGCCCAGCGCGGTTTCTTCGATGAATGAAATTGGTAATTCGAAGTATTGGAATTTGTCGACTGCAGCCTATTCGGGCGACGGCAATACTGCCATAACGCGTGACCCTGACATCCTGTTTTGGGGTCGAAAGGATATCACGGTGCCTCGGTCAGCGGCCCAATTGCTGGATACTCGCACTGGGCAACCCATCGGCCGGCCGCTGCAACATCAATTCGATTCCGTACGAGTCGTGGCCATGAGCGCCGACGGGAAGACTGCTGCAACCGGAGGCTACAAGTTCGATGAGTCGGGCGGCGCAGTCTATCTATGGGATGCCAAAACCGGACAGAAACGATTTGGTCCGCTGATTCATGAAGACTATGTCTCAGCACTCGACTTTTCACCCGATGGCAGGTGGTTGGCTGCTGGCGATTATTCCGGGCAAGTGCGGATCTGGGACACCTTCACCGGTGAAGAAGTGCGACCGGTAATTGATGTTGGCAAGATCGTATTTGCGCTGGCGTTTAACGATTCGGGACAACACCTGGCGGTGGGGAGTTTTGGTGACGACCTGGTTTCAACGAACAACCTGAGTGTTTGGAATATCGCCGAGGGTACGGCAACCTGGCTGC
>CAZOXC010000566.1:0-3093 GCA_964583205.1 uncultured Pirellulaceae bacterium
GTCTTGTACTGGATGATCGCCAACCGACGGGCGACCCATAATTTCAGTTTGCAACGAGCCGTCGATTACTCGAACCAACTGGGCAAACCGCTGGTGATCCTGGAAACCCTTCGCTGCGATTACCGATGGAATTCCGATCGCTTTCACTGGTTTGTGATTCAAGGAATGCTGGACAACCAGGCCGCATTCGAAAAAAAACCCGTCGTTTATTTTCCCTGGCTGGAATCTGAACCAGGCCAGGGCAAGGGCCTGTTGAAGACACTGGCTGGACTCAGTTGCGCCGTCGTCAGTGATGATTTTCCCTGCTTCTTTTTGCCTCGCATGATCGATGCGGCCAGCAAGCAGATTCCTGTCAAGTTTGAATTGATTGACTCGAATGGCGTCTGGCCAATGCGCTCCGCGGAAAAAGTGTTTAGCCGCGCATTCGATTTCCGCCGCTACCTGCAAAAGAATCTGCTGCCTCATTTACAGGATCGTCCGCTCAAGAATCCCCTGGGCAAAAAACAACTTCCCAGCTATCGACTTCCGGTCGAAGTCACCCGGAAATGGCCGGCAGCAGATTTAGAATCCCTTGCCAAAACCGGCTCGCAAATTCTATCCGAGTTTCCAATTGATCACTCGGTCGCGCCGATTGAAGCTGCTGGCGGTTCAAAACGGGCCCAGCGGGTATTGAACGAGTTTATCAAACGGAAGCTTGTCGATTACACAGAGCTTCGAAACCAACCTGAACAGAATGTAAGTACCGGTCTTTCTCCCTACCTGCATTTTGGACACATTTCGGCTCACGAGATTTTCGAGAAAGCGATCGCCACCGAAGACTGGACTGCTGATTGTACTGCGGAAACATCGACTGGCAGCTCGACAGGCTGGTGGGGAACCAGCGCGGCTCTGGAGTCGTTTCTGGACCAGCTGATTACCTGGCGGGAGATCGGCTACAACATGTGCGCCCAGCGTGGTGACTACGATCAATTCGAGTCACTTCCTGATTGGGCGCAAAAGACTCTTCGGCAACACGCCGACGATCCACGCGAACACATCTATTCACTCGAAGAATTCGAATCTGCGAATACGCACGACCCGCTCTGGAACGCCGCTCAAAACCAGTTGAAAGAAACTGGAATCATCCACAACTATTTACGCATGTTGTGGGGTAAAAAGATTTTGCACTGGTCGGAATCACCACGCGAGGCCTTGAAGATTCTGATTGAACTTAACAACAAGTTCGCGTTGGATGGGCGGAATCCGAATTCCTACAGCGGCATTTTCTGGTGCCTGGGACGCTATGACCGAGCTTGGGGGCCAGAACGACCGATCTTCGGCAAAGTCCGTTACATGACCAGCCAAAACACGGCACGAAAAGTCCGAGTCAAAAACTATATTGCTCGCTACCATGGCGAAACAGCGACCGAGAATCAGGGCAAGTTGTTTTGATCAACAATCAAGCCCTGAATCTGGGAGCGATTAACGCGGCCTGTTAATTCTGACTGCCTTCATCGTCCGCTTGCACGTCCGAATCGGCTTGCTTTGATTATTCCTGGTCAGAATTCTCGTCCTGTTCTTTTTCTTCGCTCTCGTTTTCTTCGTCCTGCTCTTCTTCCTTCTCTTTCATCGCCCGCTCCAATGCCTCCTGCATCGGGTTGCTGCGGCGATCCAGCGAGCCACCTCGTCGTGGATCGAAATTGGAAATGCCAACATCTTCATCCTCGATGCGTCGCGGAAAAAAGTTGTTCGTCACGTCGATATCAGCAGTTTCCCAGAGCGGATCGATGCTGAGTTGCTTAATCGGTTTTTCAACCACCAGCAACTTGGTGATCTGCTCGTTATTTTGACGCCAGATCTCGGACGGAAAACGTCTTACTTCGGTCGAATCATCGGTGTATTCGATTTGGATTACCACAGGCATTACCAGCCCACCGATATTTTCGATGTCCACCGCATACATCAACGCAGAGTCGCCCAGCACTTCTTTTTGTTCGTCGCTGAGGTTGTTGATGAATCGTTCATAAGCCTGCCTGTCGTCTTCGGTGATTTCAAGCTCATCGTATTGATTATAAAAATCTTTCAGTTCGGGGAACCGCGCGGTCCGTTTCTCCAGTTCTGCGTTACGTTGATCCTGAACGGTTTCCGGTTGAGCATCGCGTTCCTCGCGATCTTTCGGTTTCTCGATATAGGAATTGCCGGTATCGAGAGAGATTTTGCGGACTCCTCGTAGACTCAGATCCACATGGTCCGTCGAGTAGAACCAGCCTCGCCAGAACCAGTCCAAGTCGACTGCCGACGCGTCTTCCATGGAACGGAAAAAGTCCGCCGGTTGAGGTCGCTTGAATTTCCAGCGGACCGAGTACTCTTTAAAAGCGAAATCAAACAACTCGCGCCCCATCACGGTTTCTCGCAGCACGCTCAATGCCGCTGCAGGTTTGGCGTACGCATTGTTGCCAAACTGCAGAATCGATTCGCTGTTGGTCATGATGGGAACTTGATTCTCGCTCTTCATATAGTCGCGAATCGAGCGAGCGATGCCTCGCCGAGTCGGATAGTCTTCTTCCCACTCGGCTTCGGCAAGTGTCTGCACAAAGGTATTGAGCCCTTCGTCCATCCAGGTCCATTGTCGCTCGTCACTGTTGACAATCATCGGGTACCAATTGTGGCCCACCTCGTGGATGATCACGGAGATCAAACCGTACTTGGTACGAGCCGAATAGGTGCCATCCTCTTCAGGGCGAGGCCCGTTGAAACAGATCATCGGATATTCCATTCCGCCAACCGGTCCATTGACGCTGATCGCGACCGGATAGGGATATGGGAACGCGACTTTTCCATAAACATCCAGTGTGTGGGCAACTGCATGAGTGCTGTAGCGACTCCACAAGGGTTCGCCCTCTTTAGGATAGAAGGACATGCACAACACGTCGTTGCCTTCACGAGTCTCATAGTTCATCGCGTCCCAAATGTATTTTCGTGAAGAAGCGAAGGCGAAGTCCCGCACTTTTTCGGCTTTGAAAACCCAGGTCTTCTTCCCGCCGGGCTCGCTGGACTCGTTTTCCAATGCCTCTTCAGGCGTGATGATAAACATGGGCTTTTCAGCCTGGGCAG
>CAZOXC010000567.1:0-3091 GCA_964583205.1 uncultured Pirellulaceae bacterium
AAACGAACCATTGAGGTACCGATGAAGTATAAGAGCTTGTTTGCGCTGTTGTTGTGCGGAATGATGGGTTCATTCTCGCTAGCACAAAACGAAGATGATCCGCTGGCCGGAATCAAGTGCATTGTGAATGGTGATCGAGCCGCCCAGGCTGACATCTATGCAGATCACCTGGAAGGCAAAGTTTATTTTTGCTGCAACGCCTGCGCGACCAAATTCAAAGAAGACAACCAAGAGTATCTGACCAAAGCCAATCACCAGTTGGCGTTGACCGGCCAATACGAACAGGTTGCCTGCCCCATTTCCGGCAACAAAGCTCTTAACGACGAAACAATCGTCAAAGTCGGAGGGGCCGCTGTACAGTTCTGCTGTATGAATTGTGCAAACAAAGTTGAACAAGCTGACAACCTGGCTGAGCAGGCTGAGTTCGTATTCAGTGAAGACGCGTTCGCCAAAGGTTACGCCAAAGTGGCGGACTTGTCGGAGGTGAGTTGCCCCATCAGTGGCGGACCTGTTTCCCAGGACCATTACGCTGAGTTCATGGATGGCAAAGTCTACTTTTGTTGCGGAGGCTGTGCGAAGTCTTTTGCCAAAGACAGTTCTCAGCATGCAAACGCCGCTCGACATCAACTTGTTGCCACCGGGCAGTACGTTCAAAAAGGCTGCCCGTTTTCGGGTAATGCAGTGATCGATGAAGCCGTTGCACAAGTCGGCAACGTCGCAGTCGGCTTTTGCTGTACAGGTTGCAGCGGCAAGGTCGCCCAGACATCCGAGATCAAAGATCAGTTGGAAATGGTCTTTTCTGAAGATGCGTTTGGCAAAGGCTATGAACTGAAAAAGTAACGCTGCGATTTTCTGGAATCAGGGCTGACGATCCATCAGCCTGTCTGATTGCTCTCAATCGGGTCATTGAATTAGACGATCACTGTATTCGGTACCGATTTGGGATGAGAGCTGATGTCTGCACTTGCTGAAAAAGTGGTACTTGCGGCGTCGTAAGTAAATTGAATCCGGCTGGCACCGGCCTTCCCGCATTTTACTGTCTTCAATTGCTATTCCTCTGGCTTTGTCGTTTTGCCATACTTCCGCAGCTTATCGTTTCTGAAACACATACTCCAAGTACGCGGTAGATTGTCACCGGTTTATTTGACTGGCTCGGTGGGTGATGAGGATTTTCTTTTCCGTGGGTGAGCCGAGCGGCGATCTCCACGGTGCCAACTTGATTCGGCAACTGAAACGAACGGACTCGTCAATTGAATTCGTTGGATTCGGTGGACCCCAAATGCAATCGCTGGGCATGCGCCCCTTGCGCGACTTGACCAAGTTCGCCGTGATGATGTTCTGGCAAGTGTTTCTCAAGATCCCGACCTTTTACCGGTTCTATCGCGAAGCCAATCGCTACCTGGCCAACAATCAGGTCGACGCAGTTGTGTTGATCGATTTTCCCGGATTCAACTGGTGGATCGCCAAAGCTGCCAAGCGACACGGCATTCCAGTCTACTACTACGGAGTGCCCCAGATGTGGGCCTGGGCTCCCTGGCGAATTCACAAACTCAAAAAACGCGTCGATCATGTGATCTGCAAACTTCCCTTCGAGGAAACCTGGTTTCGCAAACGTGGAGTCCAGGCCGTCTATGTGGGACACCCTTATTTCGACGAATTGGCCAGCCGGGCTGTTGATCAGGATTTCCTCCAAGTCTACGACGACGAACACACGAGGTTATTGACGCTGCTTCCGGGCTCTCGAGATCAAGAGGTCCAAAACAATCTCGATTGGATGCTGGAAGCTGCGGAGGAAGTCACTCGAAAAAACAGCGACGTCTGTGTCGCAATCGCCTGCTTTAACCAACAGCAGTATCAGGTCGTCAGCCAAACCGTTAAACAACGCCGTCTGCCTTTCGACGTGATGGCCAATCGAACGCCCGAACTGATTGAACTTGCCGATATCTGCCTGGCCTGCAGCGGTTCCGTTTCACTTGAGCTGATGTTTCATCGCAAACCGACTGTGATTGTGTATCGCATTTCGACTTTGCAGAAGTTTCTCAAATCTATTTTTGTGAAAGTTCCCTTTATCACCCTGGTCAATCTGTTCTGGCTCAAGGAAATCGAACAACCCACGGTACAGGTTCCTGTGGCCTCTTCACCTCATGTTCCTTTTCCAGAATTTGCCTGTACAGATAACCCCAGCCAGCCGATGGCGAAACAGTTGAACAGTTGGCTCAACAACGAACATGAATATCGCCGGCGAGTTGAACAGTTAGACCAAATCAACTCTGACGTAGTGATGCTGGGTGCCTCCGAACGAGCAGCCAGTTATATTTTGAATTCACTGGGACATCTGGCAATTGAGCGCCACGAACCCTCCGTTCAATTGCGTCGCGCTGCCTGATCTGCAGCAACAGTTCTGAGGCTGGATAGGCGGTGTCCAGGCCTGACAGGTCGAGGCTCCGAATGCCAGACACTCAAAATCAATTGCATGCTTACACTTGAACCCACAAGTTCGTAAAATCAATTGAGGATTTTGAACGGGAAGAAAAGTGTTTCTGAGCGAACCAGGCCAAACTAATTACGACATCCGATTTAACCTGCTGGGTTTCCCGGTTCGTGTACACCCGATGTTTTTTCTGATTGGTGTCTTTCTGGGTGCCAGCAGTTTCCGGGATGGAACTGCAACTCTGATATTTGTGGGCATCTTGTTCCTATCTGTGCTGATCCACGAGCTGGGCCATGCTTTTGCCTTCCGGCAATTTCGCATTCCTTGCCGGATCGTATTGTACATGATGGGCGGACTGGCCATTCCTGGTGACAATAATCCCTGGAGCAGCGGTGCCAATTATTCGCTGAGTCCAAAGCAACAAATCTGGGTTTCGTTTGCCGGTCCACTGGCTGGGTTTTTGTTGGCCGGATTCCTGATTGCGATTTGCATTGCCTTGCAAGCCAAAGTTATCCCGTATTTCTCCAACTATATACCAGGCGTGGCAGTCGACTTTGAAGATTCATTAATTGCCGGCAATCGTTATTTGCCTTTGTTGCTGCAGATGGGAATCTGGATCAATATTTATCTGAATCTGTTGAACCTGTTGCCTGTTTATCC
>CAZOXC010000568.1:0-3090 GCA_964583205.1 uncultured Pirellulaceae bacterium
GTTTTTGATTCAATTCGCGGCAGACGAATTGCAACTGACAGTATTCAAAGACGGCCGAGTGATCGTGCAGGGAACAGAAGATATAGCGTTGGCCAAATCCATGTACGCTCGTTGGATTGGGAATTAGAAGACGCTTGCCCCGGCAGCCGGATTATTGACCAACTCGTTTAAATCTCGGCCGGTTCTATCAACTGCATGTTGACGAACTTTTCCGCAAGTTCATTGAATTTGGAATTGATATCGGGTTTGCGGTGAGCACCTTTGTTTTCTTCCTGTTTTTCGGTGCGTCGCAAAGTCCAATGGCATTCGATGACCTTGCGTTCGATCACAAGTGTCGCCGTGAGTCCCTGATCGTTGCAGTAGTCGATGAAGTTTTCGATATCGGGTTCCAGTCGGTCGATCAAGTCCAGCAGGCGTCCGGACACCAGCCTGGGTACTCGGACACTCCAGTCCTTGATGTATTTGACCTTCTTGTGTGTGAGCCAGATTTGGCCGAGACCATAAAACACCCACAAAGGACCTTCGATGGAAGAGACCAGAACATAAGGTTTGGGCACGAACCACCAGCGGCCTTTTTTCAGGCGCAGAATCAGATGATGGCCTCCCAGCCGCTGAATGACTTTCTTCTGAGCGGGATTAAAATCAACATCATCGAATTCGTTTATTTGTTTTGATTCGGCCATCTGTGTGTTCGCGAGAGAGTGTTTTTCGCAGGTAGGTTATTTCCTGGACGCTTCTTTTTCGAATTTGAATTTGCGAGATGAGGTTTTTTCGGCTGAGGGGAAGTCCTCGGGCACTTCAATTGTGACTTCGCCAGAGGCCGCCCATTCGGCGCCTCGTTGAAACACTGTGATAAAGCCGACGCACTCCTGCGAATCATTGCCGTGTCCCATCGGCGTATGGAAAACTCGCCCTTCACCGTAACTTAAACTCATGAGCATTGGTTCATGACGTCCGGTGCCGCGTTTATCGGCGGCCGAGTAAGCAGTGGCCAGGATAGTCATGTTTGCAGCAGGACCACGGAGTGAATCATACAATTCGTCGTTCATATGCATCCATGACATTGGCAAGTCTTTAGTGATCGGATGTTCCTGATCTCGCATGATAATTTGAAAAGAATGTTGCGGACCATGGCTGCCGCCTCGACCCGGCTTCTTATCAATGATTTCATCACCATCTTTATCGTAGTAGACATAGGGTCCGCTTTCTTCGTTTCTTCCGCCCCATCCGCCGAGTCCAATCATTTCGTTGTACTCGGTCCAGTCTGCGAAAGCATTGTTGGCGGCGTGAACCACCACAAATCCGCCGCCGCCCTTAATGTAGTCGACAAACTTTGTGCGAGTCTCTGCGGGCCAGGCCGCACCGTTGTAATTCGAAATCACCACATCGTAGCTTGAGAAATCCGGTTTAAAATCCTGGTCGGTACCTGTTGGCTTGGTTCGAGCAATCTCGACGGTGAACAAATCAGTTGTTTCCAGATAGCTCTGCATCATCTTTGTTGTTTCGGGCCAGTTTTTGTGGTTGTTCTGTCCATCAACAATCAATGCATTCAATTTTTCCTGGCACATCGTCTCTTGTGTTAGACAGGAAAGGAAAGCAATTCCACAGAATGCCAAAAACAAAAGCTTTGGAACGCGATACTTGGAATTGTTGGGCATTATGTACTCGTTTTTGAATTGATTGATGCAAAGATTCGGCCAGGGTCCGACAAGCCTGGGAAATTGGCCAATTGTCGAGTTGCACCTGAATCTGACCTGAATAAGTCTAATCAGTGTCTGGCAAGTGAAAAACCACATCCAATCGCTGGCAAACTTATTAATTCCTGGGATTTGCAGGGAATTGCCATTCTTGGGATTGGTGCCCGGCGCTCTAGCGGGATAAAATTGAGAAATTGATCTGGCAAGGTGTGATCTAGTTCCATGGAGAAAGAAATGGTTCAGCAAAAACGATATGGCCACCTGGGTTTGGCCAGCTTGGCGACAATTATCCTGGTAGTCGGTTTCGCAGCCGGGTATTGGTTGAACAATGATAGCCAGGCCAATTCAGCGCCCGTATTTATAAACGCAGATGGTGCAAGTAGCGGTGAATTTTTGTCTTTGGCTTCCGGATGGTACGATTCTGGCGAGGCCTCCGAGTGCCTTTTCGCGCTGGACCATATGACTGGGACCTTGTTTTGCTGGATATTTGATCCACGCAGTGGAGCCCGAATTGCCCAGTTTGAAGTCAACATTAAGGCTGACTTTGGAACTGATGGAAAAGCCAGCGACCTGGATCTGAACATGGTGACCGGACGAATCGATTTTGCAGGCCATAGCGGGCGAGATCAGCCGGCCGATACGATTGTTTACGTATCGGAAGGAAATTCAGGGACGATTGCTGCCTATTCATTCCAATATAACAATACAGCCGTTAACTCTAGCACCCCCCAAAGTGGTGCTTTGACTCGACTGGACATATGGCAGACTCGAGATTCGTCGATGCAGCGAGACCAATAATTGTGACAAATAGACGTTTGTTCACCTCCAAAATTAGACAGACGTCTCATATCGAGAAAATTTGCGGTTCAATGACTGGATAATTACAATTCCAAATGAAAATCGCTTGGTTTTTTCTACATATCCGGAATAGTTTACTTTTGGCACACCGATTGCATATATCCTTTTTCGTGGACGGGCAACATATTCCCGTTGCTCTCATCTCCGAATCCGCCGTCTCACGGGAAGCCCGTCCATCCTGCCGAATTTAAAGCGGCTGAGTTTGATTTTTGCTCACTGAGCAACAAATGAAATTCAGTTTAGCTTCATCAATAGTATCCCGGAGCCAAATGGCTCCGGGTTTTTTTATGCCTATAGGCCAACTTGGTTTCTGGCGTTCGCTTGAAAGCAAGTCAGAAGCAAGATCAGGAATATCTTGAGTTTGGATCGAAGTGGCTGCGGCTTCGTTTGAATCCAGAACGATTGCTGGCGAAAAAGAGGCCATTCTGCTCAACGCCCTGTTTCGGTAGGAACAACGGAACCTGGATACTCGCAAAGGTCGAATGGCCGACCGCTGACCAATGCATTTTCCAGCGTTCGGAAATACGCCATCAAG
>CAZOXC010000569.1:0-3090 GCA_964583205.1 uncultured Pirellulaceae bacterium
TCCTTTTCTATGGCTGGCGATTCTCTCGGCAGGATCAGGCTGGCCGCAAAAACAGTTCCGAGTTGCCGGAAAAGATCGATCTGGACTTTTGATTTCTGCAGTGCGGTCAGAATTGCTGATTTGGTGGCCTACCCAGCCTGCGTTGTCGTCGACTAAATTAAACGGTTCAACCAAAAATCAACTTCACAGGTATATCAATGAAAGATCCAGTTCGAGTTACCGTTACCGGTGCCGCCGGTCAGATCAGCTACACGCTGTTGTTTCGAATCGCTACCGGTTCAATGTTGGGCCCGGACCAGCCGGTGATATTGCAGTTGCTGGAAATTCCACCTGCCATGGACGCCTTGAAAGGTGTCGTGATGGAATTGAATGATTGCGCGTTTCCTTTATTGGCTGGCATCGAGATGTCGGACGATCCGGAAGTCGCGTACAAGGACAGTCAGTTCGGGCTGCTGGTCGGCGCGCGACCTCGCGGACCTGGAATGGAGCGCAAGGACCTGTTGGAAGCCAACGCCCAGATTTTTTCTGTGCAAGGCAAAGCGATTAACAAAGTCGCCAACCGCGACATCAAAGTCCTGGTTGTTGGTAACCCCGCGAACACCAATGCCTTGATCACCGCCTGCAACGCTCCCGATATCAACCCGGCCAACATCACGGCGATGACTCGGCTGGATCATAATCGCGCACTGAGTCAACTTGCTGAAAAAACGGCCACTCATTCAGGCCAGATTCAGAAGATGACGATTTGGGGTAACCACTCGGCGACCCAGTATCCCGACATCTCCAATACGCTTGTTGATGGAAAAGCGGCGACTGAGCTGGTTGATCAAAACTGGATGACCGAAGACTTTATTCCAACTGTGCAACAACGAGGCGCAGCGATCATCAAAGCTCGAGGCGCATCCAGCGCGGCCTCGGCTGCATCGGCGGCCATCGATCATATCCACGACTGGGTGTTGGGAAGTGCCGATGGAGACTGGGTCAGTATGGCGATTCCCAGCGATGGAAGTTATGGAGTCGAACCCGGAGTGATTTACTCCTACCCGGTTACTTGCAAAAACGGCCAATACGAAATTGTGCAGGGTCTGGAGGTTAGTGATTTCAGTCGCGAGCGGATGAATGCCACTGAAAAAGAACTGCGGGAAGAGCGCGCGGCGATCGAACACCTGTTGAGTTAAGCCTTCAGTTCAAGCAGAATCGAAAAACGGCCTTGCAAGAATATTGCAAGGCTTTTTTGTTGGTCGCTAGCGACAAATTTGCCAAAAATTTATTCCCTTTGCTCTGCAGTTGACGCCCGCAAAAGCTTGAATTAAAACCTTTGATCTTTGATACAAAAACACACGTCGCTGACCCAGGCAGACGATGAATCGCATACAACTTAGCCCTTTGGCAAAGTCAAAACTTTCTGGTCACACAAATTACAAATCGGCTTCGGCCGAGGTTCAGCAAAACCGATCGACAAAACCGACGTGCTTTGACTCGTCGCTGACGTCGACGGACCTGCTGGATTATTCTCTGGTGATCCCCGAGCATTATGAATCCGGCTATTCCTATCCATTGATTGTGTGGCTGCACGGACCCGGGCACCAACATCGACAGATTTTGCGAGTCATGCCTGGAATGAACGCCCGTAATTACGGAGCGGTTTCTGTCGGCAGCGATTCGCAGGAAGAGTGCTGGGAACAGGAATCCAGTTGTATTGAACGCACGGCTGAAAAGGTCCAGGTCGCGATCGACCATGCAAAGTTGCGGCTGAATATCGACAGTCAACAAGTCTTCATTGCCGGAATGGGAACTGGCGGATCAATGGCATTCCGCCTGGCATTCTCTTTTCCACACTGGTTTGCCGGTGTAGCCTCGTTAAACGGCGCTGTGCCCGGGAACGCCTGCCCGCTGGGAAACTGGAGTCGTTGTAAATCGGTTCCGGTATTCTGGGCTCACGCACGCAAATCCAATTCATTTTCTGAACCTGATCTTTGCGACCAACTTCGCCTGTTGCACATTGGCGGCTTCTCCGTCACGCTCAGACAGTATCCCTGCGACGATCGCCTGAACAAGAAAGTTTACAGCGATCTCAACAACTGGGTGATGGATACGATTTCCGATCAACCCGATGTTGACAGCATCATCAAGTAACTCTCTGGCCTGCCCAGTTTCTCTACGCACTGCTATCAGCGATTGTTCCATTGAACTGTTTTGTGGAATTCGCTAAATCCTGCTGACTTTCCCTAAAGTTGCAGGCCGCTTGCGAGTCGGTCATTCGAAATCAAGGACGAAATCGATGGCACCTTCAAAAGACAATGAATTTATTGTTCCCTTCCAAAGTTCGGAAACGGACTTGGGCCAAGGTTCATCCCGGAGTGAGCTTGATGAGAACCTGTCGGTGCTTGAAAAGTCGCACATCCTGCAAGCCTATTCGGGTGATTTTATTTCCCGCATTGCGCAACGGGCAAATGCGCTGGAAACCGATCTGCTGATTGCCGGCAAACAGGATCTTGCCGTCAATGATTGCCTGATGAAACAAGTTCAGTCGTTGAAAAACTATCTTGAGCACATTCGTCACAATCTGGATTCATTGGAGAACCTGGAATTGAAAATTGAATACCGAGAAGTCGACCTGGTTTCCCTGCTCAAACAAATCTGGAGCAACTGTGCATCTGCTGCGGCCACGATCGAATTTGACTGCGATCATTTTCCAGTGCAAGTCGATAGCGGACAGATGACATTGGCAATTTCGCTGTTGCTCGACGAGCGGCTCAGCCACGCGACCTGTTTCAGTTGCTCGCTGGTCCAGAATTCACAAAGCTTCGAACTGGAGATTTCGGATGATGGCGAATGGTCGGACAAAGATTCGATTGCCAAGTCGATTGCTCGGCAAGTCATCAAAAACCATGGCGGCCAGTTGGAATTACTCAATTGTCCGCAGGGCGGAATCGCCATCAGTATCAAAATACTCAATCGCCGGATTTCCAAGGCAGCGTAAACACCCATGAATCAAATCATCCAGATCGTAAAACTGATGATGGCCTGGACCGGGCAACGCTCGGCCGTCACGAAATCACTGATGATCATCACCATGTTGTTGGTGAT
>CAZOXC010000570.1:0-3088 GCA_964583205.1 uncultured Pirellulaceae bacterium
CTGGCAGGCGATGCAGATCACGGATGCGGCCGTGTTTTATTCGAAGTTGACCAAGTGGGATGATCAATTCAGCGACTTTCCACCCCATCAAATCGAGCGACAGATCTATTTCGGTCTGCCGTTTTCCTATGGTCGCGGCCATCAATATCCCAATGAATTTATTGTTGATATCAGCGAGACGCTTGAAAAAAAGGTGGCCGCGATCGAGTGTTACAAAACTCAATTTGGTGGTCGCACCGATATCATTGATCGAGTTGTCCACTGCGCCGCGGTCGACGGCATGGCCGCCGGTTTTGAATCGGGCGAGTCCTTTTTTCACACCAAAGCCATTGGCACCAGCGACCTGATGAAGTTGGTGTTGGGAGAGCCCGAAGCTTAACTATTTAAACGAGTGATTGTTGGGCGCTCTTGCCCGACTCACTTCAAGCGGTTCTTTGCGCGTGACTTGGCCTTTGCGAAAACATCAACTTTCTTTTTGGCCGGCAGTGCTGGAGCCACTTGCTGCTTGTCGGGCTTGCGATCTTTTTCGGGCTGCAACGTACGGACTCGCGCGGGCCGAGTCTTGCGACGTTTGGATTTTCGAGCAGGCTTGCGCTCACCTGCCAGCACTTCAGGAGACTTGTTGATCTGTTTGACGGCCGCCGAGCGTCGGAACATCTGCCAGAGCCCCAAGCGTCGACCGGCGACTTCGGTTACCAGCGCCAACAAAGAAAAAATGCATAACAGAGGTACCAGCGAAATCATGCGGGCAGCTCGAAAGGGTTCTTTCAAAGCTTCCAGAACGTTCAGGATCTTTTTGCCCGAGGTCAATTCGGCGATTTTTTGCAGCGCTTCTTCGCCCGGCATGCGATTGACTCGTGGCAGAAATTCTGGCGAGTAAGGCAGGGTCAATGCGGGACCTCGATTGACGCCGTTCTCCGTTTTAACCAGCGTACGATAAGTCCCCAGTTCGTTCATCGGGAATCGAGCTTCCAATGAGTTGGGTCCGGTCCACACAAATTGCGGCCTGATCGGTTCCTCGCGTTCTGCGCCGGGCGGCACAATCCACAGTTCGGGCGTCTGGCCGTCGATCTGGTTGGCTTGCGGATCAACTTCAACTTCGATCACCGCGTTTTGGCCTTCCTGTCTGAGAGCAACGAAAATTTCGTTGTCGGTCTCTGCTCCCAACAGCCAGCGTGCATGGGTGACGACAAAATTCTCGTAGTCATCCCATGCGGCAAGTTCACCCGTGTAGCTGCCATCCATTTCCGGCGTGATGGCAACCACTCGCCCCAACCCTCTGTACCAGAAAGCGGCGATAGGTGCCTTGTTATCGTCCGTGGAAATTACACCCAGAGACGCTTCGTCTTTCAGGTAAGTCAGATTGTATCCGTCAAAATTTGGAAACTGGGTGGAGGTAAATTCTCCCAGCAACTGGATGTTGGGCAGGATGCTTCCGTTGAAACCATCCGGATACTCTTCATCGCGTTTCAAAAATGTACTGCGAGTGACATTGAGTGCATCCTGCGCAAACAGTCTGGGCAGTTCTTGTGGATCGTTGGTAAAACTGATCGTGCCATTGCCCAGTCGAGCAATATCGGTAAGCAACTCTGCATCCACATCGGCCTGGGTTCCCAGTCCGATAACGCTCACCGTCACTCCGACACTGGTTAGCTGCTGGAGGAGGTCTTCGTAGTTGCCCGGTTGTTCGCTATCCATCGCATCGGCAAACAGAATGATATGTTTGGTGCCGTAGTCACGAGCCTTGTCGATCTCCTGTGCGGCTCCGATCAAGCCTTCATACACAAAAATCCCGCCACCCATACTGCGAATTTGCAACGCCCTGTTTGCGACGGCCATGGGGTCTTCGACAGATGTCATGGGGTGGATCAAGTGCGCCTGGCTGTCGACGGCCAGGATTGCCACCATATCCTGACTGTTCAGCATTCGCACGCACTCGGCGGTGCCAAGGTTAGCCAGGTCCATCTTCATTTTACCTGCGCCGACCGGCGCCGACATGCTTCCCGATCGATCCAATACAATCGCCAGTGCGCAGCGAGCTCGTCGAGTTTCCTTGCGAGACTCCAGATGCACAGGTAGAAGTTCTTCCAGCGGACTGCGGTAAAAGCCACCGGTGGCAAAGCTCTGCTGGCCACCAGTCATCATTAAACCACCGCCCAGGTCCTCGACAAATTGCGCCAACCGTTCCATCTTGAGCCGACCCAAGGAATTGGCGGTGACGTTTTCCAGAATTACCGCGCGGAAGGGATCAAGTGAATCCTGAGTCATGGGATGCTGGGCCGTACCGATCTCGTAGGGGATGCGAGCCGCTGCGAGTGAACGAGTCAGATTGTCTTCCTGCCCGTCATGATTGATCACCAGAAGTTTGCGGACACTTTCCACCCGCACCACGCCGTTCGCGGAGTTGTTTTGCAAAACTGGATCGGAAATGGAGATTTCGCCATCGGTTCCCGCCAATCGAACAGAGGCTTCGTAGGAATAAAAACCGGCATCGCTGATCCAATCTCGAAACACAACTCGATTGGAGCCCGCTTCGATCGGCTGGGTTTTTCGAGACAGCTCCTGCCCGTTGCGACTGATAATCACATCGGCGACAGTCTCGCGATCCGAAGTCAGCCAGACGTTAAATTGAAAAGGCTCGTTCGGACCGACTTGCCGAGGCAACCCAATCGACTCGACGGCCACATCGCCCGAATAGTCATTGGGGAAGCTGCGATAGTCGACAGGTACACCTTGTTCCCGACAACGTCGAGCGGCAAACAAAGGCGATGGTCCGTTATATTCACCATCCGAAAAAACCAGAATCCGCATCGGACGCAGCTTGTCAATTTTCCGCTCAAGGGCAGTCAACAAAGCTTCATTCAAATCACTTCCATTCGCCGCGACGATACGAGTAAACTCGCTATGCAATGCTTCGTTGGAAAACTCATGCTCCACATATGCCTGAGCGCCAAAAGTGACAACGGAAACTCGATCCCCTTCACCCAGATTCCGCTGAACATCGCGAATCAAGTCAACAATCTGCTCTTCCGTTCCGGCTGGCATCGAACGCGAGCGATCCACAATGATCACCAGGTCTGTGCCCTGC
>CAZOXC010000571.1:0-3086 GCA_964583205.1 uncultured Pirellulaceae bacterium
TTGTCTACGTTATCGAGGGCATTCCTGAAGATCGAGTTTTCCATTTCGGAATTGAATTCAATTTTGCCGCTATGCCGGCCGATCATGACGATCGACAGTTCCTTGACAGCTCTGACAAACCGCTCGGCCATCTGGGAACTCGTCTGGATCTGCAAGCCGCCACGCAATTGAGTTTGCACGACGAGTGGTTACGGATCGCCGCGCGATTGAAATGGGATCAACCGAGTGGCTTGTGGACTTTCCCGATCGCCTCGGTCAGCCAGTCGGAAGCCGGATTTGAATTGATCCATCAATCGACGGTCGTGCAACCTCACTGGAAAATTCAAGGTGACCAGGATGGCAAATGGTCGACTCGCATGACTCTAAAACTGGATTGCGCAGACAATTTCCGACCTGCCAGAACCAATGAAATTGAGATGATCGAATCCCCCTGACGAAAACTTCTTCCGGCCAGCAAGGGTGTGACTTGCGAAATCTAACAGACATTTTTCGCATTGATCTTCGCGCATTGGCGATTCTTCGAATCGGTCTGGGCGTACTGATTCTGTGGGACTTGCTCAGTCGAGTTCGCTGGTTGGAAGCTTGTTATACCGACGCGGGCTTTTACACGGTCGAGTATTCAAAAGCTGGAAGTGACGCTGGAGCCTGGTCATTGTTCTGGCTTAACGGCTCTTATGGATTCGCCCTGTCGCTGTGGATCGTAACCGCCTTGGCGGCGGTACTGTTGATCCTTGGCTTGAAGACCCGCCTGGCCACGATTGCTTGTCTGGTGCTCTGTTATTCCATGTTCGTGCGGATGCCATTGGTGCTGGATGGTGGTCATGTGTTGCTGCGAATGCTGCTGTTCTGGTCAGTCTTTTTGCCGCTGGGTGCCGTGTGGTCGCTGGACTCGCAACGATTGAAAAAGAAAACCGTTGAAGGCAAACGCCGAAGCTGGCTGATGACGTTGATCAACGGCGACTATTTCGACTGGAAGCCCGGTGATTCGGTTTGCAATTTTGCTACGGCCGCAATTCTGCTGCAGGTAGCCGCGATGTACTTTTTCTCGGGCGTTGCCAAGTGCCATGCGGACTGGTGGCAGGGCGATGCGCTTTTCCGGGCGATGTCGATGAGTATTTACCTCAAGCCGCTGGCTCATGAAATCCGCCTATTGCCCGATGCGCTGCTGCTGTGGATGGGACGAGCACTGGTGTTTTTCGAACTGGTCGGTCCGATCGTGATTTTCCTGCCGCGGATTTTCCGACCGGCTCGGATGTTCTTCATCATCTGGTTCTGGGGCATGCACATTGGAATTCTGTTTACCTTGTCGATCGGAATCTTCGCCGCCGTCGCCATGCTCAGTTGGGTACTGTTTTTTCCCTGGCGGGGAGTCCGGCAAACTAAAACCGCTTTGGATGTACGCCCTCAAAAAGCATCTCGAACACTATTCCATGCCGAGCAAATCGTCTGCGCTGGCTTTCTGCTGTTCGTTCTGTTGCTCAACGTCAGCAACATGAGATTTGCGGCCGCCAGTTACGCGCTACCTCAAGGCTGGAGTTCACTTGGCTGGTTCACCATGTGCGAACAGGAATTTCGCATGTTCGGAAATCCGCCTGAGTACGATCTGATGGTGTTTGCCTACGCATCCGAGACTCCAAACGGTATCAGCAAAAGCGGCAGCAGTCTTGTTGATCCGGCCCTGGCGCCGACTCAGCTTCCCGACCATGCAATGCGACGATTGTTCTTCAATCTTGATTACTATCACGAATTGGACCCGGAATTGGTGGAAAGGATCCGGCACAGCCTGGGCGAGTACCTCCATCATAAAAATGGTGGATTCGAATCACGAATCACTGTAAGCCGCATTTCGATTCTGGAATCTTCAGCCGGATCGATCACAACACTGCGAGAACACATTTGGTGGGACAGCGACACCATTGAACCTGAACCGTAATGGCTCGATGTCGAGCTGCGTCAGGTTACTCGTTCCACTGGATCTTTTCCGGCAAAGGAATGTTTTCGAGCAGCGCCAGCACCGACATGGCGGTGCCATAGGCGGCTGATCGATCAAACACTCGATCATTCCAAGTGTCCTTGTCGCTCTTGGTTTTCATCAACACTGACTTGAGTTTTGCAGACTCGGTGGCCGCGTCTTCTTCGGCCAACAATTGGAGTGCCTGGCCAATGTACCGATGGCCAAAGTAAAAGTAATAAGGAGCAATGCCGTATGGACCCTCGTGAGTTCCGGTTTTTGCTCGACGCTTTTCCAATTCGTCCCAATGTTCATGAAAAGCGTTGATCGAGTCATAAATCTGTTCGACATCACCCTCACCCAGCAACACCAGCGTCGATTCGCAAAGCGAGCTGCGAGCAATTGAGCCAGGAAGTTTCGTCGGACGCCTGCCAACCACTCCACTATATTGAAACGCGCCTTCTTCGGTCCGACTTTTGAGCAGTACTTGTTTCGCCCGTTCAAACACTTCGTCGGGAACCTCTTCGCCTTGCTGTCTGGCCAACAACAACGCTTGGACAGCCGGCGAAGTCACAAAGGCGGCGTGCCGGCTGCGAGTCGCATAGTTCCAGCCACCATCATCAATCTGCTCGGTCTTCAAGATTTCGACAAGTTGTGGAATCCAGGCATCCGTTTTTTTCTGTAACTCTTCGTAACGCCTGGACGCTCTTACTCGACAGAAGAAATCCAGCGCGTAGATGTGACCCCAGACTCGCACGTCGTAGCGGTTGGCCGTCGATGCCTCCATCAGCGGTTCTTCCAAATCGCTGAGTACGATTTCGATACCTCGCTGGATTGCAGAATCCACAGCTTGGTTTTCCTCGTCTGAATTATCGGCAGTCGCGTACAGCAGTGCGGTACACACAATCGACGTGCCGCCGATCCGGTAGCCGACCGGGATTTCGCGATTGACTCGATACACACCTTCGTAGGGCCAGGCGCCGTCCGCTTCCTGAAACTGAATCAGTTGCTGAACTGCGTTGTTGATCAGGTCCTGAGTTACTTCTTCGCTCTGCGAAAAAAGCGAAGACGACAAAATCAGTACGAGCGGGATGGCAGCTACAGGTTTCATAATCGGGTGCTTTCTGGTTACGAC
>CAZOXC010000572.1:0-3085 GCA_964583205.1 uncultured Pirellulaceae bacterium
AAGTGGATCAAGGCTGCTGAATGCCGCCCAGGTGCTCGCGAAGTTGTGCATCACATTATCGTGGGCATTCGTGGTGAAGGCGAGTTCGGTCGTGGCGGCGGGGTCCACGATGACCTGGATTCTGAGTGGATCGCGGCGACTGCGCCGGGAGCTCCGCCAATGATTCTTCCCGACGGCTACGCAAAATTGATTCCGGCTGGTGCCAAGTTGATTTTTCAGATGCACTATACGCCCAACGGAACGGCACAGCAGGATATGAGTGAAATCGGATTGATCTTTGCCGATCCGGATTCGGTGAAGAAACGAGTTTATACTCAGCAGGCTCACAATGCCCGGTTCCGTATCCCAGCCGGCGAAGCCAATCATCGAGTCCGCGCTTTCAAGCAGATTCGTGGCGACGTCGAATTGATGGCGATGTTTCCCCACATGCATTTTCGCGGCAAGTCATTCAAATTCGAGTTGCGCGATACAGAAGGCGAGACCGAGACGCTGCTGGACGTGACCAATTACGATTTCAATTGGCAGAATTCTTACGTGTTGGCCAAGCCTTTGCAGATCAAGAAAGACTCGATGCTCAGATGCTACGCAGTATTTGACAACTCGGCTGGCAACCTTGCCAACCCGGACCCGAGCGAATCTGTACGCTGGGGCGATCAAACCTGGGAAGAAATGATGATCGGCTACTTTGATGTGGCCGTTCCGGTGGATGGTCGCGAGTGATATCTTTCAGGCTGAGCGCTGCCGGGATCGGACTGTTTGCTGCCGGGATCGGACTATTTGATGAATCGTCCTAGATAGCGTACGGCTTTTGAGCGGTTGTCGAACGCTTGAGATTCGACCTTGGCCGATTGGCGTTGTTCCGAATTCAACGTCAGGAAAAATTGCTGGCGCCATTGGTTAGCAAGTTCCTGTCGGTGGTAGATGCAGCCTCGATAAACCTCTTTGTCGTCTTCCTGGAACTGAACGACCGTGACATAGTGCGGGATATGCGACATTGGCGAGTCATAATTCTGCGCTTTCAGGTGCTCAATTAAATCCGCTTCCATGGCTTCGAAATCTTCTCCAAAGAATTTTTTGAAGTGATCGAGATTGGCGGCAATTTCAGCTTCTCGACCGGCCATGCCGCGCAGGGGTGGAAGCTGGGAAATGTACTTTATGTATTCAACCAGTTTTTCTTGATGATGTTCGGCGAGGTAGTGAACGATCGACCAGGCAGTAGCATAGCCGGTCGAATCGAGTCTGGAAGCCGATACGCAATCGGTAATTGTGGATCCATCCAGGCCCACCAGTTCGCGTGCCTGCAAGTAATTTTCGAGTTCGAACATCCGCAGGTCATTGATGACTCCGGCGCCTTTCCAACTGAAGTTCTTTCCAAAGCTGGTTGGAGCATAGTACTCGGCCAAGCCCTCGCTCAGCCACATCGGCCAAAGCGACAGCCGTTGTTGAATGCCCGTGTTATGTAAAAGTTGATGCGCACCTTCGTGGGCGATCGTTGACAGCGCCTGCCCTTGAATCACATCCAGTCGGACTCCGCGCCTGGGGGCTGGTTCGTACAGAACCACATGATTAGATACCATGTTGTAATAGGCGAGCACACCTTCCGGCATCGTTTTGTATGCCTGGAATTGATCTTTGTCAGCAAACATGATCACGACCAGTGGAACATCCGGCTCATTGGCTTCAAACCCCGCTTTGTCCAGTTGTTTTAGTACGCCCTTTCTCATCGATTCCAGGATTCGCTTGGTCACGTTGACGAACCCGTCGCTGGTGTTGTAGACAAACACAAAATTCCGCGTGGTGCTGACGTTAAAATTGGCGAATCGACCACTCTGAAGTTGTTTGGCAATCTCCTGCTTCTTCGTCGCCTTGAACTTGTCTTCCACAAGAGCAACATCAGCCCAGGCTCGGCTTTCCAGTTGCCCGTTGGGCATCATCACGACAGAGTTGTCGCCCACTCGACAAATGAGTTTTGCGACGACCGAATCTCCCTTCGTATTTCGAACACGCACATTCGTTTCTTCGAAGTAGCGAGGATATCCAGGATCAAACTCGAATCCATAAGATCGAGGCGTGAGCAGTCTGCTGCCTTCCACCTGAACTTCGTCCTGGTTTACGGATTGAGCCTGGCCTAGAAGTTGACCTTGAGACATCGAAGCGATGAACCCTGAATCAAAGATCAGTGCCGGGAGAAAAATGATCGAAATTGCCAATGTCACGCGACTACACATTTAATGGGCATTCCTTTTTAGGTTGTTTTTGCCATATCCTGAATCGAAGTGGATCTTGGGAAGCGGATCGTCGAGAGTGATTCGGAAGGTAGTGGCGTTTTCGAACAAACGAAAGCGGGCAGTAATCCATTTTAAATTCTTGTTCGAGACTCAACAGGAGAATTCTCCAGCGTTGCGAAGCGTTACACGCTTGCGGCCTGAGTATCGTAAAGTTCGTTAAGATTGTAGCGATTTTGCCAATTTTGTCATGTAAAGAGTAGGCCAACGAAACTTGATCGGAAACGGAAGGTTTAATCCTGTTAGAAGGCCTGCATCGACATGGTAGATTGCGAATTGCCCTTTAAATTAGTGCATTTGCGGATCAAATACACTTGGGGCGTAATTACCAATTAAAATATCGTGTCCGATTCTTTTTTTCTGCTGTTTTTTGTACCGCGACTGGCCACTTGAAAGTCTGGATTTCCCAAGTTTGGATTCTAATGAGTAACAACTTCTCCATGATCGTGAATCGATCATTTGTCCCAGTGTTGGCGATGATCGCCTGTTTTGTCAGTTGGAGTCCTGCTGCCGCCCAGAGCGCGAATACACAGGAGGCGGGCACACAGGAGGCGGGCACACAGGAGGTGGGCACACAGGTTCAAGATGACGAGATGGGTAAGATCCGCTTCAATTTTAGTGGCGGGGCGGAATGGAAAGATGTCATCAAGTGGTTTGCCGAGCAAGGCGGATTCACAGTGCAGTATTTTGATGAGCCGGATTTGCCACTGTTTACTTACAGCGACAACGAATCCTATACCATCGCCAGCGGACTTGATTTCCTGAATTACAATCTGCGACTTCGCGGATACACATTGCTG
>CAZOXC010000573.1:0-3084 GCA_964583205.1 uncultured Pirellulaceae bacterium
GTTGTGGGGTACAGCGAATTTATTCAGCCATCCTCGTTATATGCATGGCGCTGCGACCAGCCCCAACGCTGACGTGTTTGCCTTTGCCGCCGCTCAAGTCAAGAAGTGCCTGGAAGTCACCAAACGCCTGGGTGGAGAAAATTATGTGTTCTGGGGCGGACGTGAAGGGTATCAGAATCTTTACAACACAGATCTGACGCGAGAGATCGATAATCTTGGGCGCTTTCTGAACCTGGCCGTCGACTACGCGCGAGAAATTGGCTTTGACGGAACCTTCTTGATCGAACCGAAGCCGAAAGAACCAACTAAACATCAATACGACAGCGATGCGGCGGCTTGCATCAACTTCCTCCGCTCGTACGGCCTGATGGATCGATTCAAGCTCAATCTGGAAACCAATCATGCGACACTTGCGGGTCACAACATGATGCATGAAATGGAATACGCTGCGATGCAGGGCATGCTGGGTTCAATCGATGCCAATCGAGGCGATACTTTGCTGGGCTGGGACACCGACCAGTTTCCCACCGACGTCTACGACACGACTCAGATCATGCTGACAATACTCAAGCAGGGTGGGCTGGCACCTGGCGGTGTCAATTTCGATGCCAAGCTTCGTCGCGAGAGTACAGACCCGGTAGATTTGTTTCATGCACATATTGGCGGAATGGATACGTTCGCCCGCGGCCTGCAGATCGCGGCCGAGATTCGCAAAGACGGTTTGCTGGATGAGTTTCTGAGCGAGCGTTATAGCAGCTGGTCCAGCGGCATCGGCAAGGAAATCTCGGCCGACAAACACAGTTTGAGCTCGCTTGAGAAATACATGATCGACAAAGGCGAAGCGGATTTGAATACCAGCGGACGTCAGGAAATGCTGGAAAACATCGTGAATCGCTACATTTGAGGGTTGGGTTCAGTTCGCTCGAAACCTTGAATTTGGTTAGGGGTTTAATCATCCAACCCTGGGAAAATTGAATTGGAGAACGAAATGAATTTAAACTACGAATCAGCATTCACTGTTGCACGGTTAAAATCGAATCTGCTCTCATTTACTACACTCTTTCCGATCCTGTTTTGCTGCCTGACTCTCAATCCGTCTTCAGCAGTTGCTCAAACTTCAGAAGATGGATTGGATCCTGGTGTTGCAGAATCAATCAGCACGTTAATCTCGGTTTTCGAATCGACAGAATCCAAAGATATCCAGTTAAGCATTCTGGACACACTCACCTCCTTGGAAACTGGCAACAAAGAACTGGTAGTTTTTCTGGCCAAACTCGTTGAATCCGAAAACAAAGAATTCTCGGGAACTGCCGAAGCTGGAATTTCCGTTCTGTTAGGAAATGAATCACAGATGGACGATTTGATTTTGGATTGGATCAAGAGCGGAGAAGAGTCTCAACAGGCACTGGCCATCCGAATACTAAATTCTGCGTCTGGAAAACTTGAGAGCGAAATTGCTGGGCTGATTGACAATGGCATGATCGAAAACAAGTTGCGGATTCAGTTGTTGAATGTTTTCGTAGAGCGGGGAGCCATTGAAGATGAGACTGCAGAAAAACTGATTGAAATTTACGAAAACCAGCCCGAACTTAAAAACTCGCTGTTAAATTTATTCGCAAGTGTGCCCGTTGATTCCAGCATGTCGTTGCCGTTTCTGAATAAGCTTTTGAAAAATGAATCCGACGAAGACACCAAACTGTTAGCGATCCGGGCAATTCAAGCTCAGTTATCTTCTGTCTCAGGTCGTTTGGCAGAATCCATACAACGCTACCAGAGGTTGGCCGATCAGATGTTCGACCGATATGACACCAATGGCGATGGTCAATTGTCGGACGCTGACGCAGGGAGCTCAGCAGTCTTCGCCACATTCGATTCCGACGGCAACGGAATCACCACACGTCGCGAAATGCTCCGATATTTTACGCAACGGATGAATTCCAGCAGGGGTAGTGGGCGCTCTATAGGCGGTTTTGGTGCTGGCATTCCAACCAGAGGCGGTGGACCTCCTGCCGACCGTTAAAGTCAAATTGCCACCAGGTCGGTCACATCGATTAACCCGATCGGTTTCCCGGATGAGTTCACAACCGGCAATTCGCTGATGTTGTGCTTGGCCAGTAATTCCAAAGCAAGCGACGTGCGCGAGCCTGATTCGATTTGGATCGGCTCGGCCGTCATGACTTGATTGATCGGGCCGTCGAAAAGATCATCTTTGGACATTTCCAACAGTCTTGCCAAATCACTGTCTGTGAATATCCCGCTTAACTCGCCGGATTGATTCAACAACAGAATCGCACCGCTGCGACGGTGGGGCCCCGACAATCGAGTATAGACTTGTCGAATCGTTTCCTCGTCAGACGCCAATCGACAGTCTTTCAAAGGTCGCATCACTTCATCGACGGTCGAGAGTTTCAATCCCAGCGAACCACCAGGATGGAATTTCGCGAAATCGGTCGGCAAAAACTGACGAGCTTGCGATACCGTAAGCGACAAAGCATCTCCCAGAGCCATCATTACGGTGGTGCTGGTCGATGGTGCCAGTCCCAGCGAACAAGCTTCTCGGTTGACTCCATAGTTCAGCACGAAATCGGCTGATTTGGCCAGCGTACATTGTTCGCTGGCCGTGAGCGCGACAAAACGGATTTGGTTCTTCTCCAACGCCGGTAACAACTGCAGGATCTCGGCGGTTTCTCCGCTGTTGGACAGCACCAGCACAATGTCTTCAGCCCGAATTCGTCCCAAGTCGCCATGCATGGCTTCCCCTGGGTGCAAAAAATGACTG
The DNA here is from genome assembly GCA_964583205.1 of uncultured Pirellulaceae bacterium. Lineage (GTDB taxonomy): Bacteria > Planctomycetota > Planctomycetia > Pirellulales > Pirellulaceae > CALMEE01. The sequence goes on from CAZOXC010000573.1 coordinate 2,780, forward strand.
GGAGTGCCAGTCGAAGCGAGTGTGGCTGATATCTTTTGTCCAACCCAACCGGCTTTGCCCATGCCGGTCACGATCACACAACCACGACAGGAAAGCAATAACTGGACCACATCATCGAAATCGGCCGGCATGGATTTTTGCAGCTTTTCCAGCGCATCGCACTCCTGCCGGATGATCGTGCGGGCGGCCGCCAATCGTTCAAATTTTGTTTCAAGATTACTGGAAGCTGCGTTGGACTTGGTCATGCTACATCTCGTAATTCAGTCTGTCGCAAGCGTTGATATGCGGCCGAACGTTTCATCAAC
>CAZOXC010000574.1:0-3077 GCA_964583205.1 uncultured Pirellulaceae bacterium
CTGGCGACCGCGATGTCCTATTTCCTGTGGAGTTCCATGCCGGACGCCAAATTGTTTGAACTGGCCGATGACAACAAATTGCAAGATGAACGAGTGATGCAGGCCGAAGTCCAACGCATGTTGCAACACCCTTCGTCAATTGCACTCGTGGACAACTTTGCTGCCCAGTGGCTGCAGCTTCGGATACTCGATCAATCCGATCCAGATCCGGACTTGTTTCCCGGTTTCACAGACCACTTGCGAAAATCGATGTTGAATGAAACTCGTCTGTTGCTGATGGATGTGATTCAGAACGATGCGCCGCTGACGACTCTGCTGACTTCGGATTACACCTATGTGAATCTGGCATTGGCTGAACACTATGGGATGAAGACCAGCGGACTCAGCGAGCAGGAGTTTTCCAAAGTCAGTTTGCAGGGCACCGGCCGGCAAGGATTACTTTCGCACGCCAGTATTCTCACAATCACTTCCAATCCGACTCGCACTTCCCCGGTAAAGCGTGGCAAGTGGGTTTTGGAAAACCTGTTGGCCGACCCGCCGCCGCCGGCTTTGCCAGACGTTCCGCAACTGGACTCGCAGGACGAGTTAACTGGCACCTTGCGAGAGCGGATGGAACAACATCGTGAAGATCCTAATTGTGCAGTATGCCATTACAAAATGGACTCGTTGGGATTCGCGCTGGAGAAATTCGATGCGTACGGCCGGTTCCGAGAACATGACGGTGACGATTTGATCGACTCGAAGGGCGAACTACCCAATGGCGACAAGTTTGCTTCACCCAGCGAGTTGCAGGAGTTGATCGTGCGATCGCAGCGACAACAATTCATTCGATGTGTCACTGAGAAGCTGTTCATTTATGCAGTTGGCCGAGGCCCGATTGCGGTAGACGATTGTGTGATTGATGAAATCGCCGGCAGGGCATTTCGAGAGGACTATCGGTTCTCCGAAATCGTGACAGCCATTGTGACCAGTGAGCCATTTCGAAATCGCAGTAGCCCAAATGCGTCAAACTAAGAGCTTGTGTGTTCGTGACGTTGATTTGACAGACCTGATACAATGAAAATTCTCTGAACTGAACGCGAGTAGCTGCCATGCCAAAGAAACTTGATCGTCGAACTGTTTTGCGAGGAATGGGGACGGTGTTGGCGCTGCCCATGCTGGAAATCATGGGGCCGCAAAAAGTTGCCGCCGCCACGACTGGTCTGGCTACCAGTAAACTTCCCCAGCGGACTGCGTTTTTCTACGTGCCAAACGGAATGCACATGCCGGATTGGACGCCGGGCGAGATTGGTAAGGGTTTCAGTCTGCCAGCCACCATGCAGCCCTTGAGTAAATATCGGGATCGTCTGAATGTGTTAAGCGGCTTGGCTTTGGATGGTGCTCGAGCGCACGGTGATGGGCCCGGCGATCATGCTCGAAGTGTGGCTTCGTTTTTGACTGGGGCACATCCTAAGAAAACCGATGGAGCCGGAATTTACAACGGCCAGTCGATTGATCAGAAAATGGCTGAAGCGCTGGGCGAACGGACTCGGCTGGCTTCATTGGAAGTTGGCATGGAGAGCAGTGCTCCGGCTGGACGCTGCGACTCTGGCTACAGTTGTGTTTACACATCGAACATTTCCTGGCGAACTGCGACCAGTCCGGTGGCCAAAGAGATTGACCCCGCCGCCTTGTTTGATCGCTTGTTTGGAAGTTCCGACGAACGCGAATCAAAAATCGCTTCGGAAAAACGCCGGCGTTATCGCAAGAGTATTTTGGATATGGTGCAAAGTGACGCCAAGAAAATACAACAAGCGCTGGGCAGCGATGACCAGAGGAAGCTTGACGAGTATCTGTATTCGGTTCGCGATATTGAAAAGCGGATTGCGAGTTCCGAGAAACTGGATCAACCGGAAATCGATGTGCCCGATTATCCTCGACCGGAAGGTGTGCCACGCTCGTTCGAGCAGCATATGAAAATTCTGTTCGATGTAATGGTGCTGGCCTGGCAATCGGATTCGACTCGCATCATGTCATTCATGTATGCGAACGCCGGCAGCAATCGAAGTTATCGCAATATCGAAGTGAAGGACGGGCATCATAATTTGTCGCACCATGGAAACAGCGACGAGAAACAGGCGCAGATCAGCAAGATTAACCTGTACCACATGAATCTGTTTACCTACTTCCTGGACAAGCTGCATTCTACAGCGGAAGGGCAGGGAACTCTGTTGGACAATTGTACGATTGTTTATGGCAGCGGAATTGCTGATGGCAATCGACACGCCCATCACGGTTTGCCGATCCTGACGATTGGAGACAACGGAGGTCAGTTCAAGACCGGTGAGCATTTCCAGTTCGACAAAGAGACCCCTTTGACCAATCTTTACTTGACGATGTTGCAGTCGGCTGACCAGCAGGCCGAAACCTTCGGCGACAGTAACGGGATCTTGCAGGAATTGCAAAAGAGCCATTGAGTAAAATCACCCTCGCAGAACTTCTTGTTCGAAGAATCGCATTCAATTCCTGCCGTGGAAGTGGCTATGCAGCTTTGGCGTACTTGACGAAGGACCACGGTCGCGAAATAACAGCGTGTTGTTTCTTGTCGAGTTGCGGGCGGGGTTTGAGTGCAAAAAATATCTGGATTGGTGATTGCCAGTTGGGCGCTGTGTCTTTTTTACCTGGGCACTGCTGAATGTTGTGCGCAAACTTTGAACATGCGAATTCATGATTCGTCGTTCAATATGGCCAAGTCGATTGAAAAATCCGCGGGCTCGGCTTCTCCGACTGTCTCGTTCGGCAAATTCACATCCGAAAATTCTACTCACGATTTGCCCAACATTCAGACTCGAGTCAGCGCGATACTGGAGAGTCAGTTTAAAAATGCGGGCTTTGAAGTCGTAGCTGGCGACGATGCGCAGTTTACCGTGGAGGGTGAATTCGAGTTGATGCCATTCGATGCGACAGACAAAAACAGCTTTCGTGACATGAAGCTCAACTTGAGTGTCAAAAAAGATGGCGCTGAAATCTTCAATGATACAGTGATTACCGATGAAGCGGGTGATATCGCCGTTGCACTGGGGCGCTCGGTCTACTTT
>CAZOXC010000575.1:0-3074 GCA_964583205.1 uncultured Pirellulaceae bacterium
GCAGCGAGTCGATCCAGATACCGTTTCCTAATACCCCAGTAAATTACAGAGGCCAATTTCTAGCTGACAAAGATCGGATCGAAGGAACTTGGGAGATCGTCGCTATTGATCCCGACAGCGGAAAAGAAACCATTGAATCTGGGTCGTTCGCATTGAACAGAGCCGAGCAAAGTTAATCAACATCCATGAATTGATCAATCGTTTAGAAGGAAAACAAAATGTCGTCTGAATTTCCACAACAAAAACAACGATCAAGCTTTATCGCGTATATTTCTGTCTGGCAAGATGTCGGTTGCTTGAAAACGACTTCACTGCACGAATACGTATCCTACTCGTCGTCGCCCCGCTTGTTCCAGCAAGGCCAAGCAAGTATTTCAGCCTTTTCCATTCCAAGGCTGTAGGTGCCGCGAACAAATCTGGAGTCGCGATAGAGAGCGAATGAACACGTTCCACTGGGTTCCGTTTTTCCAGTCTCAGTCCAAGTTCCGCTTAATCGATCGCCGTTCCTGGTGAGCCGGCAAGAGCCACCAGAGTAACGAGCAATCCATTCCATCTTTTCCTCATCTTGAATGAACTCGATTTTGCCCTCGCTCGACTCCCAGGCTCCTTCAATGTTTTCAAGCGGCGACAGATTGAGATTCGAATCGTCAAACGTCAGTTGCCCAAGTCTAATTGATATGTCAACTTGCTTTTTATTTTCGATATCAAACGACTGAAACTGGATAAGAGGATCGCTTTGCTCCCAGTCGATGTTGAGCAACGAATAATTCGGATGACCGTAGGCTGGACCAACTCGGACTGTATTCGCAGCGGGTTCCCAGTGTTGATTCAGAGAGCTGGCGGTAAAGTCAAACAGAGGGTAAACACCATCGGATTCAAGACAGGAAACTTCTGTCCAATGCGTATCGCCGGATACGAACAACACACCTTCCGTTTTGTACTTGCGAATCAAATCGACCAGCTTCTTTTGTTGTCTGGGCATGTTTGCCCAGGCTTCGAAACCATTTCCATGCTGGACGAACTGCGTTGACATGCCGATGATTTTGATCCGGGAATCGACTTGCAATTGCTCTTCCAGCCATTCCCATTGCTCGTCACCAAGCATCTCGCCTTCGGTGTCTTCACGGTAATGCCCCATATTTTTGTAGGGTACCTCTTTACGAGTCGGCACCTTGGAACGGAAGGTGCGCAAGTCAGGCAGAATGATGTGAACTTGTTTTTCTGCAGGGCCCAACAAATAGCTGGTATAGATTCCTGAGCGCTCTCGTCGCTGGGAATCAGTGGGCTCGTCAAAGAAGTCCAGCATCACATTCTTGCTGGCGATTTTATGGGGATACTCGCGCCCACCGTCATTCACGCCGAAGTCGTGGTCGTCCCAGGTCGCGATGACCGGCATCGCCTCGACCAATCGTTGATATTCACTCCGGTCAGCCAACTGTTGATACTTGTCGACTAACACTTGCATATCATTGGTGTCACCGTAGATATTGTCGCCCAACCACAAGAACAGATCCGCATTGGACTTGCCAATTAAATCCGTGGTGGGAACCGGCTTCGACTGCTGGCAACAGGAACCTAACGCCAACCGATCGAGAACAAACTCTTCATCAACGATCGTTGGCGGACGATGATCAAGTTGATCCTGTGCCTCAGTCGCCGCAGAAAACAACGTTCCGGCAAGCACCGCCAGAACAATAAAACCGAGTGATTTCATTCCAGGCAAGCAAGGTGCGAGCATTTCAGATCCGTTGGTTGAAGTTATCGTCGGCCGCGTCGATTGTTTTGTCCGTAGAAATTGTTAATCAACTCGGCTGCCGAGCCGCCGTAAACTTCATTGAACCCTTCATCAAAAGTCGCACCTTCGCTTATCAATCTGAGCAATTTATTGAAGCTTCCGCTGTCTTTCATCAATGAACTGACAAACAGATAGCTAACCAAAGCAGCCTGATCTTCGGGCATACGATCCTGCACGAAGTCATCCGGCCGGTTCATGTTTTTTACAGCAGCGTCAGCTTTTTCAGTCCATTGCCTGGCCGATTCATCACGAGGATAAGTTTTTTTGGCGATCACAAACCCCGCACCATCGGCAAACCATTTGGGCACATCCACTGCCAGATCCCGAACCGCAACCGCCGCGATATGCTGACAAAAATCAGCTCGAAATGAATCCGCATCAAAGGCTTTTCGAGGATTCGAAAGCACCGCGGCGTAGGCATTGATCGTGTCGTAACCCCAGTGCGAGACAAAATGCGACGGCAAGTCACGGGACTCGACCATCTTACCGAACTCGCTGTAGTCGTAACGCTTGTCGAACACGAAGATGGTCATACGTCCTTTCACAATCGGTTCCGAATTGGCGCGTTTCAAAAACGAGTTTACTTCGGGGACGATTTCTTCGGCCAGATCATTGATCTCCTGCAAACGATCTTCTTTTGCAGTACCCATCATCAAAAAGCTGTTGGACTCCATTTGCCTCGACTCTACGTCGGTCATGGCCAGCTTCCAGGTTCTTTCCGAGCCCGCCAGGCGATCGGCCGCCAACTCTTCGTGAGTCATCGATTCGGCTCGAGCCAAAGCGGCAACCTGCGTGATGCTTAACCGGGGCGAGCGCCCGTCGAACCGAGCACCTTCGTTGATCCAGGTGATCACTTTCTCAACTTGCTCATCGGAAAAAGCAGGACGGTTGACCGGCATTCGCTGCCCACCACCCATGCCTTTCAATTTTTGAACCAGAAAACTCTCTTCACCTTTACCGGGCGTGACTATCGGTCCGCTGTCGCCACCGTTCAAGAGCTGCCGGAATGTCGTCATGTTTAACCCAACACGAGGATTGTTCTGAACCTCAACATGACAACCGCCACAGTTATCAATAAACATTGGGGCGATATCCAGCGAAAAACTGACCGTCTCATTCCCGGTCGCACTGGAAATTTCCAGCTCGTCTTCGGCGGGGGAATTCATATCCACAAGTTGCCTTAAATTTGCCTGTTCGTTCTCACCATCGAACTCGGCCCCGGCCTTGATCCAGGTTTTCAATGTCTCCAGATCTTCAGCCGACACTTCACCGTTAGGTG
>CAZOXC010000576.1:0-3059 GCA_964583205.1 uncultured Pirellulaceae bacterium
ATTACAAACCCTACACGATCACGTTGAAAGAGACGAATCGAACGAACTATCCGGGAACCAATGTTCCTCTGGATTACTATTCCAAGTTTCAGGTTATTCATCCCGAGCAAAACCTGAATGTCGAAAAGAAAACCTGGATGAATAACCCGGTGCGTTACGGCAACGAGACGTTTTATCAGGCCGGCCACGATTATGATGAGCAGGGACGCGTATATAGTGTTCTGCAAGTTGTCAGAAATACTGGTTGGATGATCCCCTACATCTGCTGCATGATGGTAGGAATCGGGTTGCTCGCCCAGTTCGGTCAGACGTTGCTCAAATTTCTCAGAAAAGATCCCTACCACGCTGCTCGAGCATTCGCCGGCGGGTTTCTCGGGTTCCTGGGGATTCCAATGATCTATTCCGATATTGAAAGTTCGCCAGGCGGAGAGCCGCTGACGGCCACTCCGGTCAAGCGGAGTTGGGCGATGCCGATTATGGTGTTGGTAATCTGGGCCTTGATCGCAATAGTGTTCGTTTCATTGTCACGGCCGAAGAACATTGAAAAAGATTCGATGCGACTGGATTTGCTGGGGCAAGTACCGATCGCGCACGGTGGCCGAGTGCAGCCGCTAGATTCTCTCGCGAAAAACATTGTCAAAAATGTGACCAAGGGCGGGTCGCTGGTCGATCAACTGGATGAAAAACGCAAACCGATTCGCTGGTTTGCCGATTTTGTTTTTGATCCCAAAGTGGGCGAGGAATATTACTTCTTCAAAATCATGGAGCCCGAAGTTCAACAGGCGCTCAATCTGCCCAGAAGAAAGGGCCACCGCTATACGTTTGCTGAAGTTGAAGCGCAGGAAAAAAACATCGAGGAGATTATTTTCAGACAGGAATCGGATGAACAACCCGATAAGGAATCCGATGAGAATTCCCAGTTTAGTAGTCTGTATGTCAAACGTGAACAGGCTCCAGAATTGTTGACCAATTTTGAGAGCAAGATTCTGGAAATTGCAGATACGCTTTCGCTGTGCATGAATGTCCGATTGGCATTTGGCAACACAGTCGTAAGTGAGGCTTTTGACTCGAAACTGGATTCGCTGGCGCTGGCAAAGCAGTTGGGAGAATCGGGAAATGTTCCCTTGATCGTGGGTGCTGGAAGTACGCCAGCGACCTGGAAAACTCTGGAAGCCAGTCTGACGAACCATTGGTTGCTCGATGAGAGTGAGTCAATGGAGATTGATGATGTCGACCAGTTAGCGGCCCATATTGTCAATCAACACCTGGAAGATAACGTCAGAGAAGCTCTGGAACATCGGCAGATCGTGTTGTTTCTTTGTCAGCAGCCTGGAATGCTGGATGCTTTCAACAAACAGTTTCCCGATAAAGACGAATCGGAGATGCCGGAATGGGTTAGCCAGCAACTGAAAAAAGACCAGGAGGCTTCCAATGAGATTCTGGACGATGTCAAACAAACCATTAAGCCGACGATTGATCGACTGCTGAATTCCCAGCGTGCTCAGTTGAATGTTCCAGTTGCGAAGTTGATCAGAGATATACTGGGACTGGAGTCCGATGCTACGGACTTGTCACCAGCCCGGAAGTCCAGCGATCAAGCCGTTGTTTTGTTGGCCGGTTTGTCCAAGTACTATCGGGACAAAAACTCGGCCCAGTTCAATTTGAATTTGAAAAGCTATCTGGAGATCGTTTACGGTAATCCGCCGAAAGATTATTCGGCTGGACGGCTGCAAGCAGAGTCCTGGATGAATCGGGCTGGACCATTTTATTTCCCAATGCTGCTTTATCTGTGCGCATTTGTGTTATCGATGGTTGGCTGGATCAAATTCCGTCGCCAGTTTTCGTCGGTTGCCTTTGCTCTGGTGTTTGCCGGATTGCTGATTCAGACGCTGGGACTGATTATGCGTATCTACGTATCCGGGCGTCCGCCTGTCACGACTTTGCACTCGACGGCATTGTTCATCAGTTGGGGGCTGGTGATTCTTTGTCTGGTTGGAGAGCGTTTTCTGCGGAACGGAATTGGCAACCTGCTGGCCGGTTTGTTTGGCTACGTGATTCTATTGATCGCGATGAATCTGGCTGTTGAAGAGATGGATACGATTGGGGTTCTACGAGCGGTTCTTGATACCAGTTTCTGGCTGGCCACTCATGTGACGATCATTTCTCTGGGCTACAGTTCGACCCTGGTAGCTGGGTCGTTTGGTATGGCCTATATCATCGGCGGTATTTTGTCGCCGAGTCTGAATTCGGATCGGCGTAAAGAAATCAGCCGGATCATTTATGGTATTACCTGTTTCTCGCTGTTCTGCAGTTTTGTAGGAACGGTTTTGGGAGGCTTGTGGGCCGATGATTCCTGGGGTCGATTCTGGGGTTGGGATGTCAAAGAAAACGGCGCTCTGATGATCGTGCTGTGTAACGCGATTTTACTGCATGCTCGATGGGCGGGTCTGGTTAAAGATCGCGGCATGGCCGTGCTGTCTTTGTTCAGCAACGTGGTTGTAGTCTGGTCATGGTTCGCCGTAAACGAATTGGGAGTGGGGCTGCATTCCTACGGCTTCACCGAAGGCAAAATGTTCTGGGTAGGCTTGTTCTGGATTTCTCAGTTTATCCTGATGGCCGTTGGTGCTTTCTGGCCAAGGCATCTATGGATTAGTCACGCGTTTGATAATCGTAACCATCCGCAATAACCGCCGCCGACCGCTAACGGTTTACCAACAAAAAAACTCCGTCGATGCTGAGTCGACGGAGTGTAAAACGATTTAAACTTTGGCAGGAAATTTCCCTTCAAGTTGTCTGTTTTATTTTTGATAATAGACCCACACGTATCCCGTACGGTCCTCCCGGAGGATCTCTTGCCGAGCTTCATAATGCTTATTGATCGTTTCCTGATACTCCTGCATTTGATCTTCCTGGGAAAGTTTTGAGTGGGACTCTTCTTCCGACTCTTGCATGTTTGACTGCGTAGCACTCTTAGCCGATTGCATCATCAACGGCTGGTACTTCTTCATCAGTTCGGCAAGCTCAGCATCCCATTCTTGCATTTTCTCCAGAGCTTCATC
>CAZOXC010000577.1:0-3057 GCA_964583205.1 uncultured Pirellulaceae bacterium
AGAATCCGCTCGGCAGACGATTGAGTTTGAGCGAGAACGGAATGGGTGCTGAACACCATGACCGCCAGCCAACCGATCAAGTTTGCAAAATGAAAATGATGCATTGCAACAATATTACCTGGCCCCAAATTAAGAAGCGCCCCGTTCAGCAATCAGATTATAGAGCTTTCGCAATTGGTTTGCTCCAAAGAATGAAATTTTGTCGCGACCGGACGTGAATTTGCAACAATTGACTGCACAGAATGTTTGTCTCGCGGGAATGTTTGCCTCGCGGGTCGGCCACCCCAAAGAGTCAATTACGATTTCGGGCTAACTTTGCGGCCACTCGTTTTGTCATCCATCTGACAAACAGCACAATCACAACCAACAGAACACAGGCAATCAAGCCAGCCACGTAACCAGGCAAGTAATATGTGTCGGGATCGATCCGGCTGTCTGGACGAGGATGAAGCACCAGCGGCCGGACCATTGAACAAGTCAACACAAACGCAATCGCACAAGCTGGAAACATCGTGAGAAACAGCAGAACGTCAGCCACGATCGAGCGAACCGAACGCGGTGTTTTGTTCGTTTCGGCTTGCTGTGGTGGTTGATAGGGGTTGTTTGATTCGGAATTCATGGTTGTCTCGAATTCAATTTCGTGCCAGATCAGCAGCCTTGACTGTGAAGAAGGTAAGCCTTGGCCAGACTGTTAGAGCCTGTTAACGACCAGAAGTTTCTGGCTCGTCAGAAATTTCCGGCACTTCCATAATATGCACGGAAGGTGGCTGGATTTTACTCTCATCAATCTCGGCGGCCTGCAGAATGTACCGAGCCAAATTGCGGGCCAGGGGGATACTCTGCGGATACTCAAAATCGGTACGTTTGCTGTACCACCAGTCTTTGTAAACGGTCGCCTCGCCATTCTTGACGACTTGCCACAGATCACAAATGGCGATTTCTGGTCGAGTTTTCAATACCTCGCGGGCCCATTCGTTTTGCCTTCGCATTCTTCCGGTGACCCGACCGGACAACTCGGTCGATTCTCGATCCAGTCCAGCCCGCTGATCTTCCGGAATCAGTTGGCCCTGTGGTCCGTCAGCGTTGTAACCGTAGTCGATCGGTGTACTGCTGACCCAAATCAGTTTGGCATTCGATTTGGCAAGTTCGTCGATGGCATTGCGCAAATTTTCCTGGTACTGCTGCTTCGTCAAATCAACATCCCACAAACCGAAGTTGAAAGTGATCACGTCCCAACCGCGACCTTCTTTACGATAAGCACCCATCCAGCGCGGAATCGATTTCCAGTTTTCCGAACCGCGACAATTTTCTGGCGGGTGGTGCAGGTTAACCAGACTATCAAGTGCCTCGCGAAGCGGACGTTGATAATTGAACGAGATCACATCTCCCAGAAACAAGCAGCGCGGCAAGTCAACTTGTTCACGTTCCAGTGCGTCGCCGACCGGCATGAACAGAATCTCATCCGCGAATAATTCTTCACCTTCAAATTCACCCTGCACAAACACGTCGGTGCGAAACGGCAGCAGATCCAGGATCGAAAAGCCCAGCAACCGGGCGTCCCGATTTCCCAGCACGACTTCATAAGCTCGGCTGCCAATCATCAGTCGCATTTTGTCGGGCTCACTTCCGGCCTTCAGTTGCCCGGTGAAAGACAACTCGTCATCCGGATCCACTTGATCTGTCGGCACTCCCAATTCAAACGTAACCAACCGTTTGACGTTGGCCTTCATCGCTTTCTGCATGGCAGTGGAGTGAGGAAATGTCGCCTTGATAAAGAGCGGATCCGGCAAGTCGTATTGAGTGAACTCGTTATTTTCGAAAACGCCATCGGGCGCGGAAATCGGCAACTCAATTCGGATTTTGCGGTTTTGCAAATCGTACTTGGCCCGCATGATCTTCAACGAGACGCTGGTTTGCGGAGTGATATTGACGACCACATCCCGATCGCCTTGCGCAACAACGATCGAGTACTTTCGTTGTTCGACCACAACGCCTTCAATTGTCGACTGCTGCGCCGACAACGATCTGCTCCACAAGGAATGGCTTGCCAGTTGAATAATGAGGCAGCCAAGTATGACCAGTGTTCGATTTCGAGTTGGCAAATTGAATTTGTGCATGAATGATCCGCTCGTCTCGGGGCCCAAGTTGGCATCTTCAAGTCTAGCATCAAATTCACGTCTGACTTAGACGAATCAGGCCAACTCTTGCGGCAATTTGGCGACTCTAATTCGACCAGGCAATACATCCACACTGACCGGGAGTCGATGTCCAAGCTCGCCATCGAAACTGGTCGAGACCTTGCCTTCAACCGTCAGGCTGCGAGTCTGGTAAATCTGCAAGCGAGAATCGGAAATTTTCTCGCAGCGTTTCAATCGGCCACGATATTTCAGGAAGTCAACAATGGAAAAGCCTCGCATCAATACTACGTCCAACAACCCGTCGCTGACACTGGCATCTGGTGCAATTCCCAGCCCGGATCCATAGTACTTGGCGTTGGCAACAGCGATCGTCGAGAAACGACCTCGAAAAGAAAAATCATCGCCCTCCACTTTGGCCTCGAACTCCGGACTGGCGGCCGCAGTCCTCATGATCGCAAGCTGGTAACCCAAACGATTGCCGACCCAACGTTGCATCTTTTCTGCACGCTGGATGACGGTCGTGCCAATTCCGATCTCGGCAATATTCACAAAATGATGTGTGCGGTCATCCGAGTAACTCAAGCGGCCAACGTCTACTTGAACAGTCGATGCCAATCCAATGGCGCGCTCGATTTGATGTGGATCCGTCGGACAGGAAATTGTCCGAGCGAAATCGTTGCCACTGCCAGCCGGCCACACTACCAGCAAAGGAAGTTCGTCGACCGGCAGGCGACTGGAAATCATGCCGTTAACAATCTGGTTAACTGTTCCATCACCGCCCACGGCAACGACTACGTCAAAGCGATTCTGAATCGCCTCTTCGGCCAGCAATTCAGCATGGCCATGGTGGGTCGTGGGGAACACATGCACCGATCCGTTCGCGCCCTTGGTCGATTCGCGAATCCACTGCGGCGAGTAC
>CAZOXC010000578.1:0-3055 GCA_964583205.1 uncultured Pirellulaceae bacterium
GTACTCGCTTTTTACCAGATCGCGAGCCGCATCAACTGCCTGCGTCGACAAAGTTGTCGAGTCAGTACGCATATAAGTAATGAAACCGTTTTCGTACAGACTTTGGGCAGCGCTCATGGTTCGGCGAGCGGTAAAACCCATCTTGCGGTTGGCTTCCTGCTGCAACGTACTGGTCGTGAAAGGCGCGGCGGGTTTGCGCGAATATGGTTTTACTTCCAGGCTGGTGACTTTGAATTCTGCCGTACGAAGCTTGACCATCAATTCGTTGGCTTGATCGGCGTCCAGTTGAATCAGCTTGTCGTTTTTGTCGACCAACTTTCCGGTGTCTGAATCAAAGTCTTTTCCAACCGGGATCTTCCTGCCGTCGACCGAGATCAACATGGCTTCGAATTTTTCGTCTTTTTCAGTTTTGAAATTGCCCAGGATGTCCCAGTAAGTCGCTGAGTGGAAAGCCAGACGCTCCCGTTCACGTTCGACAATCAAGCGAACGGCAACACTCTGGACTCGCCCAGCCGATCGACCGAGACTCTTTTTCCACAGAAATTCCGACATTTCGAATCCGTAGAGTCGGTCGAGAATTCGGCGAGTCTCCTGTGCCTTGACCAAGCCCTGGTCGATGCCGCGTGGATTTCCAAGTGCGTTGGAAATGGCTTCCTTGGTAATTTCGTGAAACACCAGACGGTAAACGGGAACTTTGGGATCCAGTAATTCGTTCAAGTGCCAACTAATGGCCTCACCCTCGCGGTCTTCATCCGTCGCCAGGTACAGGTCTTTTGATTCTTTTAGTAATTTTTTGAGTTTGGTGACATGTTTTTTCTTGCCGTCTGGAACCACATAAACAGGCGTAAATCGGTCCGAAACATTCACTCCCAAGCGAGCCCAATCTTCCTTCTTTAAATCCTCAGGCATCTCCTTTTTACCCTGTGGCAAGTCTCGAACATGCCCGATACTCGCTTCAACTGTGAAGCCTTCGCCCAGAAATTTGCTGATTGTGCGAGCTTTGGCTGGGGATTCGACAATTACCAGCGATTTGGTCTTTTTTGCGGATTTGGCCTTGGCCATGTCTGTTCCTTAGTTATCAAACGCGGTATTCACAGGTGTAAACACCATCAGTTGAACTCGTTTTTCGTCATCCGGGATTCTCGCCGAGGATATCAAATCGACGATACTCCCGATTGGGATTGTATTTAGGTCGACGAATCTTAAAATTTCCGTATCGATATCATCAACGGCGGTGAACCCATTATCGTTTGGAACAAAATTGTTCAGAATTGTTTGATTTTCTGCCAAGGCTAACTGGTTCGTGGTGGAAAATCAAAACCGATCCGAATCATTTTGTTCCTGGTTTCGCCAATAAAGTTGATGGTTTCGCCAATAAAATTACTACAATTTTTGCAGCATTTCGCCGTTGATGGCAAGTTGCCATCCGTGAAATGATTAATGATAGGTCAATCTAGTTGTCAAGCCCCGTGCTTGTTTTGACCCGATCAAAATTGGACAACCCGCTCAGATTTAGACAGGAAGTGTAACTGTGGCCAGCCCCCTACGTTGGTTTAGAAAAAACCAGAAATTGATGCTGATTTTCTTTGGTGTCGCCCTGATGGTCGTGTTTTTGCTGCCCCAGTTGTTCGATCCAAACAATTTTGGCAATGCAGGCTCCGCATCGGATATAAACCAGGTTGCGACAGTGGGTGGCAAGTCATTCAACGAATACGAGTTGGAAGCCGAGCGTTTCAATCATCTGCGTACGCACCAGGTTCTGCTGGAGATGATGCAGGCCGCTTTCGAAAAACAAGGCGCTGACGTTTTCGATCAAAAGGGAACTGAGCTGTACGAAAGAGTCCCTATCGAAGATTTAGGGCCAGAACAACTCAACACTTACTCGATTACGCGAATGTTGATTCTTCGCGAAGCTGAAGAAATGGGTATGACCGTCAGCCGTGAATCGACTGTCGACTACGTCGGATTTTTGACAAGCGGCGAGTTTGCCACGACTGGAGATATTTCGGCCGCTGTTCGCGAAATTTCAAATGGCCGGATGGACTTCCAGCAATTCATCACCCAGGTGCAACAGGATTTGACCCAACAAAAAGTCAGTACTTTCTTTGAAGTGGGTGTGCCGCCTGTTCCCAATATCAGTCAGGCCTACGAATTTTACAGAAAGCTCAATTATCGTGTGGATTGTTCCATTCTGGCGATCCCGGTTGAAGATGAATTGAGTAATGTCGAAGGCAGTCCGACGAATGCCGAAATGCAGGAATTGTTCAGCAAAGGACAGTACGCCTACATTGATCCATCGAACGAAACGCCAGGCTTCAAGGTCCGTCGAAAACTGGCAGTACAGTATTTTCAGGTCAAATTCGAAGATTACCTGAACGCGGCAATGAACAACGTGAAGCCCGAAGAAATCGAAACTGAATATAAGAACTTGTGTGAAATCAAATCCAATCTGGTTGTTAAACCAAAAGGCTTGACCGATATCCTCGATGGACTGGGTGACGATGGTTCTGAAGATCCATCTGACGAAAACGAAGACGAAAACGACGCACCCAAACCGCCGACGCAAGATGATCAATCGGCCGCAGAAGAATCTGATGAATCCGCTTCAGAGGGTTCTGGTGAAGAGGGTTCTGGTGAAGAGGGTTCTGGTGAAGAGTCAGGCGAAGGATCAGGAAATGGTGAAGGCGGCGACCAGTTAATGAGCTTCGTTTCGGTAAATAGGATTCAAGAGTCAGAAACCGAGTCGGCAGTTCCAGCCATTCAAGAAGGTGACTCGACTTTAGATCCTGGTTTAACTTTAGAAGGCGATGCGACTCAAGAATCTGAAGAAGAGGAAGAAGAAGTCGAGTTCTATACGTTGGCTGAAGTTGCCGAGCAAATTAAATCGTCGTTGGCACGCCGTCCGGCTTTGGAAGCCATGGAAGAAGCGATCGCCAGTGTCGAGAGTTCGATGATCGATTATTCCTACGAATATAATGCTTGGATGGAAAGTCAGGACGATCCTCAAACTGACGATGTTGAAAAGCCTGAGCCATTAGATTTTCAAGCGTTAGCC
>CAZOXC010000579.1:0-3054 GCA_964583205.1 uncultured Pirellulaceae bacterium
ATACCTGTACGTTGCATTTCCTGCTCAACCACTTCGACGATCTGGTCCAGGTTGGCATTGCACTCGCTCAAGTTTTTTCCTTCCGGTGCGATATCGCGATCGTGAAAGGCAAAAAACGGTGCCCCCAGTTTTTCCATAAACTCGAAAGCCACTCGCACTCGATTGACAGCATTGTCGATCGAGTCCGAACCGTCGTCCCAAGGCCGGTTGAGGGTTGGCGCTCCGAACGGATCGGCTCCGTTTCCGCGAAATGTATGCCAGTAAACCACGCTGAAACGCAAATGGTCACGCATGGTTTTCCCGGCGACCTCTTCGTCAGCGTTGTACCAGCGAAACGCCAGGGGATCCTTCGAATCGGGTCCTTCGTATTTGATTGTTTCTATATTTGGAAATGCAGTCATGGTTTCTACTTTTTAGAGTCCTCTCGCATTGCTCGGCGCAACAGCCAGTCACCGATGGGTGGCGAGTAAGCAAGCAGCGTAAACAAAATTCGAGCTTTGAATGGCAAGATAATTTCCCGCCAACGTTTTTCACATCCTCGCACAATTCGTTGAGCGAGCACTTCGGGGGCAATGCCTTTGATTTTGGCTCCAGCGCCCGGCAACCTGGCTTGTTCAGGCAGATTGCTTGATTCACTTTCATAACGTTGGCCCGAGTCCTCACGAGAAATCGGGCCGGGGCAGACCAGCATGTAGTGGACGTTTTCTGGACCCTCCAGTCGCAACTGGTGAGTATAGGAAGCCAGTGCGAATTTGCTGGCCGAGTAGGGAGCCATGAAGGGCCAGGCTGTTTTGGCGGCCAATGATCCAATGTTGACGATGTGGCCGTCGGCTTTCTTCAGCCAGGGTAGTGCCTCTTGGGTGCAGGAAACAGCCGACAGAAAATTCGTTTCCAGGTAGTCGCGAAAATCATCAACCGTAACATTTTCCAAACTGGTACGACATGATTTGCCAACGTTGTTGACCAGCACATCCAGCCGGCCGAAACGCTCGATCAATGTTTCGATCAAAGATTTGACGCTGGCCGAATCTGTCACGTCAGCTTCAATCGAGTCACACAAACAGCCTTGATCATGAAGCGTATTTACTGCCGACTTCAATTTGGCCGAGTCTCGACCCGCTATCACAGCAATTGCTCCCTGCCGTCCAAACTCGCTAGCAATCACTAGCCCCAGACCGGCCGAGCCGCCCGTGATCAACGCAACTTTTCCTTCCCAGCGACTCATTCAGTTTCCAATTGCCAGCGTTTTAAAGAGTTGAAGATACGTATGGTCCCAGCGTGCTGGCAATGGTCAAGCCAAAATCCACAAAACTGGCCAAGGCAGTTAAAGTTTAACGGTTGAGAGTCCGATGCCGATTATATCAGGTTGTTAATCTGGCAAAAGTAATCCGTCGCAATTCGCCTTTTTGAAACAGGGACTCTCCGATGGCCAAATACGGTTTCATCATAATCGTCGCCGTTTGTGTGTTGGCACAAGGCTGTTCAACGCTACCCAACTCGACATCGATCAGTGAAGCCGAAACGGCTGCTGCCGTTGCCAGCGGCCAGTTTTACACGGTGCGGATGGAGACCAATGGCGGGCAGGCTCAAGTCGTGCAGCAGCCGATTGAGGGCGCAATGACCTTGCAGGATGCATTGCTGCAATCCGGCGCGACCAAGAAGTTTCGCAATATGCAGGTCGATCTGTACCGCACGAATTCCAACACTGGGGATTCGATCAAAATGGCAATTGAGTACGAACCCAAAACCAAGTCGGTTCCTGTCGAGCAGGATTATGCTCTGCATCCGGGCGACCGTATTCTTGTCCGCCCCAGAGAAACCAAACCTCTGGATGAGTTCATGAAAGCTTTCGGCGGCGCGTAAAGTTCACTGGTTCACCGTTTCCGAAACAAACGTCGCCTTATTTCGAATTCTGCACTTTGGCACGAACTCGATAAGGCAAACTGTTAATCTTCAAGAACCCGGCAGCGTCGGTTTGATTGTAAGTCTCACTGGCTTCCATCGTGGCAATGTCGGCATCGTAAAGTGAGTTAACGCTTTCCCGGGCAGTGACTTGAACATTGCCCTTGTAAAGCTCCAACTGCACAGTTCCCGTTACGGGTTGCTGTGCGTTGTCGATGAAGGCCTGTAGAGCTTCCATCTTGGGTGTGAACCAGTAGCCATAATAAACGTCTTCGGCGACCTGAACCGCCAGTTGATCTCGCAAGTGCATCAAATCGCGATCCATCGCCAGTTGTTCGATGTAGGCAAGTGCGTCGTAGAGAATCGTCATTCCTGGAGCCTCGTAGACTCCCCTGCTCTTCATACCGACGAATCGACTTTCTACGACATCGATAATTCCGATGCCGTTGCGTCCGCCAATCTGGTTTAGTTCGTTGACGACTCCATAAGCCGACAGTTTCTGACCGTTCACTGAAACAGGAACGCCTTTTTCGAATCCGATGCTGACTGACTCAGGCTGATCAGGGGCATCTTGCGGCCGCACGGCCATGGCGAAGTCGACAATTTTTGCACCGTTGACATCAAGTTCTTCCAGTTCGCCAGCTTCGTAGCTCACGTGCAGGCAGTTTTCGTCGCTGCTGTAGGGCTTGGCGATGGTGGCGGTGACCGGAATGTTTTTGGCAGCGCAGAAGTCGAGCATTTCGCGGCGTCCGGGAAATTGCTGGCGGAACTCAGGCATCCGCCAGGGCGCAATGATCTGGATATCCGGTTCCAAAGCAGTTGCCGCCAGTTCAAAACGGCATTGATCATTGCCTTTTCCAGTGGCCCCATGCGCAAAGGCATCCGCTTTTACTTCGCGTGCCACTTCGACGGCGACTCGAGAAATCAATGGGCGGGCGATCGATGTGCCCAGCAAGTACATCCGTTCGTACTTGGCCTGCCATTTCAATACAGGAAACGCAAATTCGCGACAAAGTTCTTCTTGAACATCGACGCTGCGGGCCGAGGCAGCGCCACAAGTTTTCGCCTTCTCAATGATCGCGCCCACATCTTCAGCGGGTTGGCCAAGGTCAACGTACAAAGCGTGAACTTCGTAACCCTGATCGATCAGCC
>CAZOXC010000580.1:0-3050 GCA_964583205.1 uncultured Pirellulaceae bacterium
TTGGACTCGCAGGAATCGGCTGATCTGGTGCAGGAAGTTCTGATGCTGCTGGTAAAGAAGTTGCCGGAACTGGAGTATGACCAGACCAAAAGTTTTCGCGGCTGGTTGCGAACAGTAACTCTTAACAAGTGGCGGGAACGGTACCGCAAAAATCAGATTTCGATCGTCGAGGCTTCGGCGTCCGAGATCCTGAATGTCTCCGAACCGCAAGCCTCGATCGATTTCTGGGAGAAAGACTATCGTCGAGAACTGGTCGCCAGAGCCATGCAGTTGGCTCGCCCCCATTTCGAAGAGCGGACTTGGGCGGCCCTGGAAGAGTATGTGAAATCTGGTCAGCCAGCCGGTCAAATTGCCAAACGGCACGGGCTCAGCGTCTGGACGGTTTACTCGGCAAAATCAAGGCTAATGGAGAGATTGCGCTATGAATTGGACGGCCTTTTGGACTAAATCCGACAATTATTCTTTTTCCCATACAAAGCCGCTGCCAAAAGCGCATAGCCTTCTTTGAACGAAAATTCAAAGGAGCAATTCATGTCCGAAAACGCAATTCACTGCCCAGAAAAAACGACCCTGCAAGGATTCCTCGAAGGAGCGCTTGATGACAACCAGCAAAAAGTCGTGGAAAGCCACTTGCTGGACTGCCTGAATTGCGAAGATACGATTCGCATGCTGGGCGTGAACGATACCTTCGATGAACTGGCTCAAAGTGCTCTGGCCAAAATCGCACATGAGCATTGCGGTGACGACGAGTCAATTGTGGCTGATTTGATCGAGAAGATGCGCGGCATTGATCAGTCCACCGGGTTTATTGTCTCTAAGCCTCGGCGGGACATGGCTAAACGGATGTTGATCAACGAACAACATGAGCGAGCCTCCGAAGTCATTTGCCAGCTTCTTCCCAGCGACGACGAGCAAATCCTGGGACTGCTGGGCGAATACGAAGTGATCGAATTGATTGGCGTCGGCAGCAGCGGCGTTGTATTCAGAGCCCGCGATACCCAATTGGATCGTTTTATTGCCTTGAAAGTTTTACGTCCTTCGCTGGGATCGGCCGCCCGAAAAAGATTTTTACTGGAAGCCAGAGCGGCGGCTGCAATCGATCACGAAAATGTGATCATGATTCATCAAGTCGGCGAACAGGGTTCGCTGGCGTTTATCGCCATGCAACTTTTGCCAGGCGAAACGCTGGAAACGAAACTTGAACGCGAAGCCACCATTCCACCAGCCGAATCACAGGAAATTGCTCGGCAAATCGCCCATGGACTTCAGGCCGCGCACAAACTGAACATGATTCACCGCGACATCAAACCCGCCAACATCTGGCTCGATAGCGAACGGGACCGCGTCAAGATTCTCGACTTTGGACTGGCTCGAGTCACCGATGATGATCCGAAGTTTACCGACACAGGAATGATCGCCGGCACACCAACATTCATGTCACCTGAGCAAGCTCGCGGCAGTGAAATTGATGCTCGATCGGACTTGTTCAGCCTGGGCTGTGTGCTGTATCGCATGCTGACTGGCGAGTTACCTTTTTATGGCAAGAATGTATTGGCAACTTTGCAATCGATTCAGCGCGACGAGCCAGTACCTCCGGCTCACCTCAACGCCAACATACCCCACAACGTTTCCCAATTGACTCGCTGCCTGTTAGCCAAACATCCGGAGCAACGTCCGGACAATATCGAACAACTACTCGAAGCCTTCGACACGCAACCGGCACAATGGGCGTTTGAAGTTCCTGAAGTTACTCAAGTGACCAGGCCACAATCTTCGGCGGCTGGATCGGGCTCTCGAATCTGGAAATGGATCGCGATCCTTGGCGGACTGGCTGCCTTTTCTGCTGCGGCGATGTTCTTTGGAGATGATGTTGTACGAATCATGACGGACCAGGGCGAACTGGTCATCAAAACCAACGACCCTGATATCAAAATCCGAGTTTCACAGAACGGTCAGGATTTTGAAATTCTGGATGTAAAAACCCAGCAATCGTTCAACCTGAGATCGGGCGTTTATGAGTTATCACCGACCGCAGGCGACGCCAATGAAGTTACGTTTTCCCGCGAACAAGTCACGATGACTCGCAATGGAAAGACCGTTGTTACGGTGACGCGTTCCGATTCAACAGCGGACCTTGCAGGTAACCGCGAAACAGGCATGATGCCTCCGGGACAATCAGCGGGGCTCGCAGACAACTCCGAAACACCGATATACCAGGGACTATCACTGGAAAATTGGCTTGGCACAGTTCGACGCGAAAGAAGTACCGACTCACTTACCAGAGCACTGGGTGCGTTCGAGTTGTTAATGGATGACGACAACGCTCCCCAAATCGCCGAAAGCCTGGAGTTGATTTATAGCATTTACGGAAAAGACAAAATTCTGGACGTTACCCGCGGACACAACGGATCCACATTTTACTCGAAGGCGCTTTCTCTTTTTGGCAAGCTTCCTGAACCCGTATTCATAGAGAGTTTCGAGCGAATTATCTCCAAAGGAGACATCAAACAGAGACACATGTTGTTGAATGTCATTCGCATCCAACCCGCATACGAACCCTCTCTGGTTAGTAAAGCGAAATCCCGAACCCTGCAAAAGAACGCGGATTCAATCATCGCAATATTTAACAAACTCAAAGTAGAGGACTTGAATGAAGAGACAAACATCTGGTTAACCAACTTTGTCCCGCTTTTCATTCATCAATTCGCACTGACCAAGGAAAGCACCGAAAGTTGTCAGGACTTGTTGACTGATGCCCTGGGTGACTCCGACCAATTGAGTACTTGTTCCGCGGCATATGTACTGGCCAAATTCAAACCGGATACAGAAGATTTGATGCAACGAATAATCTGGTTAGCAGATAATGCCAAAGACAAGGGTGACTATCGACTGGCGCAACTCCCTCTTCAAGCACTCGTCGAAATGGGTGAACGAGCTGAACCCGCCTACAGGATTCTGTACAAGGCTTGCCTGGGACATTGGGGCGGCTTTACCGTTAATGAGTTACAAATTTTAGCAATTGAAGGTCTGTCAAATATTCCATCCAAGGC
>CAZOXC010000581.1:0-3041 GCA_964583205.1 uncultured Pirellulaceae bacterium
TCCCGAAGGCGATCGTGGCCACAACGATTTTGTCCTGGCCCTGCATAAACCATTCCTGGATTTCGTTGCGAAGTTCGGCAGCCATTCCAGCGTGGTAAGCCCGGGCTTCCAAACCAGAAGCTTGAAGATTCTCGGCAACCTGCTCGGCCGTTTTTTGCAATGTCACGTAGACAATCGTTGCACCGGGTTCGGCACTCTTAATTTTTCCCAGCAGCATTTGGTCGCGCGATTCAGCCGACACAACCTGCGAGCGAATATGCAAATTAGGGCGAAAGAAAGGCGTGCAAATCGTATCATCTTCGGTGATATCGAAAGTGTTGCAAATATCAGCTTGCACGTCGGGCGTGGCGGTTGCGGTCACACATAACACTCGCTCGACATTCCATTTTTTCGCGATATTGGCAAGCTTCAGATAGTCGGGACGAAAATTGTGCCCCCACTGACTGATACAGTGCGCTTCATCGATCGCAAACAGCGAAATTTTCACGCCTTGGATCGCGCTGCGAAACCGTTCGTTGAAAAACCGCTCGGGCGCCACATACAACAGCTTGGCCTCGCCACTACGAATCTGGTCGACCGCCTCGCGGTACTCTTCATAAGACAAGCTGGAATCCAGCCGCACTGCGCAAACATCTCTGGCAACCAACTGGTCAATCTGATCCTTCATCAGCGCGATCAAGGGCGACACAATCACGGTCAACCCATCAAGCATCAATGCCGGTAGCTGATAACAAAGCGACTTGCCTCCACCGGTGGGGAACACTGCCAGAACCGAACGACCTGCCAACAATCGCTCGATCACTTCAGCTTGCCCAACCTTGAAGTCCGTCCAGCCAAAATAATCTTTCAAAACCTCTTGAGCGTCAATGTCTTTAACTGTCATTTCCTGACCCTCCATTTTCCATTTGATATACAAATTTCCAGTATTGAGTTTAACGATTGATTTGACGAAACAACACATGCCCCAGCCTGAATCCAAAATATTTTCTGGCACTTGAACTTCCGACCTCGGACTACAATCGCTGAGCGTTGACGATTCAGGCATACCTGGCCGACCAGCCGCTCAAAAATGACCGAACCGGCGGAAAACGTCGAAAATTGTTTTTGAACTTTGAATTGACGACTCCCATCATCAAAGCTTAAAACCATTCCTTTACTGGTTTTTGTTTAATTGAGCATTCATGGAAGATTGGTATAGCCTGCCGGGTTTTCACCAACCTATGAGCAGCATATCCCACCTGGCGGGAGCAGTCCTGTTCCTGATCCTGGGGATATTTTTGATCGTCAGTGCCAGGCGTGATTCACGACGATTTATCTCTTGCAGCATATTCGCCTTCTCGGCGGTCATGTTGCTTTCGCTGAGCGGCGTGTTCCATATGTTCAAGCCCGGTTTTGTTACCAGAAGTGTGATGATTCGGCTGGATGTCGCGGCGATATTCATCCTGATTGCCGGAACGTTCACTCCCCTTCATACGATTCTGTTTCGAGGCTGGAAGAGTTGGGGCATTCTGGTTTTGATCTGGGTGGTCGCGGTTACGGGCGTCACTTTGAGAACCATTTTCTTTGACAACCTGCCGATCATCTGGGGAACCGCGATTTTCCTGTTGATGGGTTGGGTAGGGCTGCTTTCGACTTTTATGGTCGTGAAATCTTACGGGAGGCGAGCCGCTGTTCCAATCATTCTGGGGGGCTTGTTTTACACAGTCGGAGCGGTGGGTGATGCGATTCGATGGCCGGTGTTGATTCCAAATGTCTGGGGACCACACGAAACCTTTCACCTGTTTGTACTGGCCGGCCTGGGAACGCACTGGCATTTGGTTGCAAAAATTGCCGAGGGAAAACTCAACTACAATGCAGACGCCTGATAGAACAGTCGAACGACTCGAAGAACCCGGGTTTCAAATTGCACCGACAAACGTCCACAACCGACCGGAGTGGTGTCAACGATGCCGGTTCCAGTCAAGCGAAAATGGCAGCATCAACGCAGAAGAAAATGGAATCAGGATAATTACGATCAAGTAAACAAGCACTTGAATTATTCCGTCGACCCCGCGCAACAGCATCCAACAAGTTCCCACCAGAGATAGAGCAACGAGTGCGAAGGTACCCAGAAACTGCATAAATGACTTCCAGTTGAATAACCCGCGTCGCATCAACAACACCACAGGAAGAACTCCCAAACAAAGCTTGGCAACCAGAATCGAGCCCAGCACAAATGGAACCTGACCAAACAATTGATTCAAATATTCGATTCGCAGGTCCGCATTTCCAGCATAGGGTGGCGAGGAGAGTGATTGGAAAACTTCGAGTGCCTTGATACACAGCATCAACAGGCCGGTGAGTCCCAGCACGGTCACGACAATCAGGAACACCTGATCAACTTTCTTTCGACCACACAATCCCACTGCAAAACCCGGCCAGGGAGTCAGGATCGTCATCAGAAATTGCAGAAACAGCAGCGCGATAAAAACGGGAACTCCGTTTTCTGCACCGCTGATTTCACCCAAACCAGAGGCAAACGCTTTCAACAATTGGCGACCACCTGTGCTGAGAAACCAAACCAGCAACACGATCGCGGCAATCGCCCACATGACCAACGAATTGCGAACAACACAACGGGCTCGCGACAGCAACAACTCTCTGTTGGTAACAGGCAGGGTCGCCAGATAGGGTGACATTTCGGCTTTGCTCTTCCAATACCGGTCCTTGCCCATTGTCGGAGCCGTGGCTACTCCGATCATGATTGGGAACAAGAGTATCATTAGCATGTTGAGCGTTGTTTCCATCGTCAAAACGAAACACAGCATTGGCAGGGCCACCATCAGCATTAGAGCAACCGGAATTCGCGCCAACTGTTTCCAATCCCGCCAGGCGAAACTCTTGCTGGGTGATCGAAATTCCAACTGCTTAAACTGATCCAGCCTGGCAACTTCTGGATCTATCGTCTGGCGGACGGCGGCAAAATTGCGCAGACCAAGCGTCGTTCCGGCATCTGCTTTCCAACTGGAACTTCGCGCCAGGGCGACACTTCTGAATGCACA
>CAZOXC010000582.1:0-3041 GCA_964583205.1 uncultured Pirellulaceae bacterium
AAATGATGTTCTGGGTTACCAGACTATCGTTTCCAAACAGCCGAATGCCGCCGGTTTCAATGCCGCCGGTTCCGTTGCTGCTCACCGTATTGTTCTGGATCAACAACGAACCGAAACCGCGGTACGAATCGATCCCGAACCCTTCCGCTCCATCCAGCAGATTGTTCGTGATTTCGATTCCACTTGAGAAAAGTATGTCGACCCCGTCGTTATTGAGCAGTTCATTGGCAACCGACTGAATCTGGTTGTCGTTGATGACCCAATCATTGGCACCGTCGCTGCCGTCGTTCGCTCCCAAGAGTTTGATTCCACCAGACCCGGTAAATCCAATCAAGTTATGTTCGACAAGGCCACTATCGGCACCGAATACAACAATTCCATAATTGGAGTTCACTGCGGTTGCCGGCGAGGTAAACGAATTTGCTTCTGCACCAATCAAGTTGTCATGGATATGAACTCCGTCTCCTTGATTGTTAACTACGATGTTTCCATTCTGCCGGTTCAAACCGTCTCCAAATCCATGAATCGAGATATGGCCGATATCGACTTGAGCAGCACTGACTACCAGGCCACTTCCAACTCCCATCGCATCATGAATTTCCAGCTCAACGCCTTCAACACCCGTTAATTGATGTTGGGCAGTTCCCACCGTGGTGATAGTTCCAAGCAAGCTTGTGTTGGTGTTCCTTTGGGTCACGCCATCAGACTGGTAGGCTCGACCGTCAATGGTTGTATTGGCGTCTTCGATTGCCGGCAACGCAACGTTGATTGCAATTTCCCACCACGAGTCGCCATTCTGGCTGTCAGTAACGGTGACTCCCGGCACAAAATGCATGTCGTTGGCACCGGCCAGTGCATTCGCGTTTTCGATAAACTGTCGCAGCGACCCTTGTACAACATCGGCAACATAGGTGCCTGTGGCGGCGTCAAAGACTCCGCCGCCGCCCGTATTGGTGACTACGTCATAGCTGAATCCGAAATCGACACTGCCATTATTCTGACCGATTGTCACGCCAGAAACGTGCTGCGAAGTGACCAGACTTGAAGCATCATCAGACACTCCGGCGGTCAGGCCACCAATCTTGACAACGTTATTAGCACCGTCAAAACCCCAAGTCTGCTCGGCCCAGGCATCGGTGAAGTCGAATCCTGAATTCAAGGCGCTGCTTGCCAACTCCAGTGTCTGGGAATCAACAACGACCCAATATCTGGTTCCAATCTGCAAGTTGTTAAACACGTAGTTCCCGGATCCATCGGTGGTTGCCGAGACTCGAATTTCAACATCATCAGCGTCAATGACTCCGTCGCCATCATCACGATAAATTTTTACCGTCGAATTGATAAAGGCATCGCCCTCGACAATCGAAATATTGCCGGATCCATCGTCAACGAAATCCCTCTCAAGTACTTGACCAGCCAGATCGATCGCTTCCTGGTTGCCAAATTGACGGACAAACACTGCATCGCTGGTTGGAGACACCTGACCGGTCCAGGTGACGACAAAGTTCTCGCCGTCAATCGCCGTAACCGAGGCACCTTGCTGCACTCCGGCAGTTGTCTGGTTAACAAGTTTCGCGCCTCCAAGCGCCTGAATTTCCGGCGAACCGGCCTGAATACCCGCATTGAATGTTCTGGCGTAAACTCCTGGCGAGTCATCGCTTCGGAACCCATCGTACGTGACTACCAACACCCCATCCTTACCCCAACTCACCGATGGATTATTTTGCTGGCCCGTCGAGGTGTCGTTGACTTCAGTCGCTGCAGTTTGCCAGGTATCGATATCCACAACCAGAACTCGAACCTCAGTCGAAGCGTCAGCGGCCAGCGTGGATTCAAAGGCCAGAGCCAATAAGCCATCTGAATTGATATCAATGGACGACGCTTGAACGCTATCCACATCGGACGGGAAATTCACAACTCTCTCAGAGCCCAGAGGAGTCCCATTCAAATCGTAAGTGTTTAAATGAATCGAATTCCCGTCATCCCAAGCCGCTACGACTCGATCATCATCCGAAAGCGTTATCTGAACATTTCTTTCGAATCCGCTTCCATTTCCAGCTTCGCTCGCTATCAATGGCCCTGAAATCGGATCGCCATTGGCTTGGAAAGTAGCGAAAAACGCATCGTTGTTGCCTACCGGTCCTGCACCCGAATAGGAAACTACGAAATTTCCGTTGGCGTTGACTGAAACATCCGGATTTGATTGAGCCCCAGCTTCGAATATACCTGTGTTAACGGGAACAACTCCGGTTTGCGGGTTCCCGTGAATATCAAATTTTTGGAAATAGATACTGGATTCGGTTCCGTCGATTGAGTCACCACTTTGCGCCTCATTGGTCCAGACGACTACAAATCTCCCGTCTTCAGCCATTGCTACTGAAGCAGAAGTGTGTATGCCCGGCAGCCCGGTAGAGACTTCGATCGGGTCACCCAGTGGAGCGCCACTAAAGTCAAAGCGTTGAACTAGCACATCGTCGAAACTGCCTCTAGCTGTCCAGGCAACTACATAATCACCGTTTGACCGTGAGCTAACCGACGATTCGCTGAATAGCCCAACTCCGGAGCCGGTGTCGTGCGATTGGGTGGATGTCGTATCTACCCTGAATTCATCAGTAGCCAGAAAGCCCTCGTCGCTAACATGGATCGTCACGATTGCCGTAACTGGAGCACCTCCGCTGCCGTCATCAACCTGGTAGGTGAACGAGTCAACACTGGATGTCGAGCCATCATGAGTATACGAAAACGTACCATTTGGATTGAGCGTCAACGAACCATTGGGGCTGTCTACAATGGATACGGTTAACGTATCTCCGTCGGGATCCGAGTCATTCAAGAGAACTCCGGCATCCAAACCGATATCCAAAGTACCTCCACGACCGACAATATAAATATCATCTTCGGCAATCGGATCATCGTTGACAGGAGTCACCTGGATTGCAAACGTTCCGGTGCTGCTTGTAACCCCATCGTCACCTCCGTCGATGACTTCAAACATGAAACCATCGCTCAGCGTTTCGCTTCCATTATGGCTGTAGCTGACA
>CAZOXC010000583.1:0-3041 GCA_964583205.1 uncultured Pirellulaceae bacterium
CTTTGCCAACAAATCGTGGCGCCACAAATGACAGTTTTGTTCCAGATAGCTGCCGCTCTAAACCGTTCAGTCACCTTTTAGCTCTCGTAATCAGGCCGCCGTTGCAATCTCATGAAATCCGCTGCGAAATACCGCAAATCGGCAAAATCTTGCCTGCGCCAACAATCAAACCGCCGTTGCTGTGGGCGCATCCCCGACTTGCGGCCAACATCCTTTTTTCCCAAGCTGCGATGGACGGCCTGTGAAAGAGCCATTCAGTTGGCGTTAAAAAGTCAGATGCTCACGTTCTTCAAAACTGGGTGCTTCTCGCAGCATGGCCACCAGCTTGTCGACGTCGCCCCGTTCTTGTCGCCAGTTCAAGTAGGCTTGCTGACTCTCGACTGAATCCCACACTTCATGAACGTAAAACGTTTTGTCCACCGGATCTACTGAACACGATATTAACTCGGCACCATCAAACTTGGCCGTGTCCGGCAAGATGGCAGTCAACGTCGCATGCAACTCGTCATACGTGTCGTCTTTGGCTTTGAACGTAACATCGAATACAACTGACATTTACTCTCCTCCGAAATTAAAAACCGGTTTCGATCCTACCTGCAAAAGCTCGCTTGTAGAATCCCTGTTGTTCTTCCGTTCGTGACAAGCTCTCGAAAACTTCAGCATAGCAACCAGCAAGTCACGACTACCCCTTTGTTGTCGTCAAGCAAAGTGATCAAAGAGCGGCCGTGGCCGGAAAAACCGCCCGCAAAAATGGCCCGCC
Organism: uncultured Pirellulaceae bacterium; assembly: GCA_964583205.1. Classification (GTDB taxonomy): domain Bacteria; phylum Planctomycetota; class Planctomycetia; order Pirellulales; family Pirellulaceae; genus CALMEE01. Next base: position 761 of record CAZOXC010000583.1, read on the forward strand.
AATGCGACAGGCCTCTTGCGATACGGTCAAGTCGTGGCATGTTCGTCTCAGTTGCGACCTGCCATCACGCCACCATCGACATCCCAGACAGCTCCAGTCACCCAAGCTGACTTGTCCGACAGCAACAACTCGACGACATCGGCGATATCTCCAACATTTCCAATGCGACCGATCGGGTGAAATCCGTTGAAGCCCTGCAACGTCTCTTCGATCTTGTCCGGCTCGATGAACGAACCGTAGATCGGCGTGACCACAACCGCAGGTGAAACCGCATTGGCACGAATTCCAAATTCGCCAAGCTCCATGGCAAGATGCTGTGTGAAGGCATGCAAGCCAGCTTTGGCCATCGAGTAGGCAGAGGACGGTGTCGCTTTGACGGCTTGCTTGGCCCACATCGACCCGATGTTCACAATGGATCCACCGCCATGAGCCTTCATGTTGTTGGCAACCGCCTGTGTAATCAAAAACAAGCTGCGATTCAAATCGTGATAGGTGTCGAAGTCACTGCGGTCATGCTCCAGAAAGGGTTTCGGACAAAACGCACCTGCTGCATTCACCAGGCAACAGATATGCCCCTGGTCGTCAGCAATCGACTTGATGAAATTATCGACTTGAGCATCATCGTAAAGGTCGACAACCACAGTTGTCACATCGCCCAGCGCTGACAATTCATCTTTGGCAGCCTGTAGTTTTTCCGCGTTCCGAGCAAGCAGAATTACCGAGTGGCCCGATGCCAGCAGCCGCTTGGCACTCTCTTTCCCCATTCCGCTTGAACCACCAACGACCAAAGCTGACTTGTTAACTGAATCATTCATTTCAATTCTTTCCTATATGCTACCAACCAGTAGGTAGGTTGCGGGTTAAAAAAAAACTTACGGTTTGACCGTAAGCAAACTAATTAAATTTCGAATGATGGCCGACAGTTGCTCCGGTCCACCATCGGCGCGGGCCACCAACAATCCACCTTCCAAGGCAGCCAGAACCATACTCGCCACATCTTCGACGCTGCCGCGAATGGCAAGCGATCCATCTGCTTTTCCTTCTTTGAGCACCTTTGTCAAAAACACCACGTTGTCTTGCATAAACCCTTTGACGGAACGAGCCGGCCCGTCACCAAGGCTGAACACCTCGGCCGCCAACATGCCACACAAACATGACTTGTCCTGCTTGCCGGCCTGCAGCGTACTTTCAAACAATGAACCATAGCGCTGCAGTTTTTTTCGCGCCTTTGTTCTGGAAGCCAGTATTCCAGAAAGTAGCGATTCGAATTCCACTCGATATCGCGCCACCAATGCTTCGACCAAATCCTGCTTACTGGCAAAATGATGATGAATGCTGGCCTTGCGAATTTTTACGGCATCGCTGATATCCTGAAAACTCATACCATTGACGCCCCGTCGCTGGATCAGATCCTGGGCAACATCCATGATTTTCGTTCGTGTATCTTTACTCGCCATGCTATCGAATCTACCTACCTATAGGTAGTTAGGCAAGACGCAATTGACTCTTGAGACCGTTTTTTCACCATCTTCCCTAGTCACTTTTGAAAGCATGACGCGGACATCGCCGCCCTTATGTTGGGCCACGTACAAAACTTTAAGACCAGTTGAGTGAAACAGCAGACTCTGGCCAAGACACCGTTCAGCCGTTATTTATCAGAAATCAAAGAAATGGCCTGCTGAAACTGGTGGCTTTCGCCGGGTTCCAGCGAGCGCACATCGCTAAGTGCATTTGAGGTCTCGACGCAGACCATGTTCTGATAAGCGTCAGCGGGCATATCCCCCATCCTCGCAGTCTTTTCGATCCACGGATTCCATATCACGGTGGAGAGGCTGCCTGATTTTTCAATAAACACTTTTCGTGATCCGTCCTGCAGCGTAACGGCGTGATCCGTTTCCAAATACACTCGATCGACTTCACCATCAAAAGCAATGGGCCCCGATTGCTGTTTCACGTTCATCGAGTCCAGTTGGTCCGCATAAGAAACGGCGTCGAGCCCGGTCAACTGAACATGATCAATGTTGTCGATACAAAAATAGCTGTGCAGCGCGCCGCCAACAACGAACGCTTGTGATTCGTTCAGGTTAGTTGCTTTCAAGGATACACTCAGTTGGTGATCGAGTTCGATTTTCAACTCCAGCCGAAATTCATGGGGCCAGATCTTTCTGGTCACATCATCACTCTCTAACTGCAGACGAATACCGGGACAGTGGTTGGTCACAGAAGTTGCCGCCACCTCCCAATTCATGTTGCGGGCAAAGCCATGGCTGGGCAAGTCAGG
>CAZOXC010000584.1:0-3038 GCA_964583205.1 uncultured Pirellulaceae bacterium
ATGCCATGCCTCGCGCTCGCGTGAGCCTTTTTTTTGAGCCAGTTGTATCCTTGAAATGTCTCTTCATTACGGATTTTTCAGCTGGGTGCCATGTCTTCGGATTGTGGAGGCATGACACACATTGCGCACCATCGGAATTAAGTTCAGGTCTGATTGTTTTGAAACAGAAGCTGAGCTTAATCAATATCCCTTTTCAACAAATAGCTTGGGCCAGGAACGCCGGTTCTGCGCGGCGAGTGAGTCGTTGTTGAGTCATCAAACATCTTACAGAGCTCTCTTCTTTTGTGTTGCAACAAAAAAGAGTCTGCCAGATCTTCTAAAGAGTATCCTAAGTGATTTTGGACGCTCACTCGCTCTTCTTCTGAAAAAGAATCAAAAAATTCAAGCACTACGTTAACTGCGTTTTCGTGACACAATTTTTCAAGATGTCCCTGAACTTGCCGTCGATGCCTTTCCATGCGCACTAATTGCGAACGAGTGATTCCAAAGTCTTGTTGAACATCCGAACGTTGAAAGAAATGATATGGTCCAAACGAACAGAAAAAGTAGCGGAATGGAAACGTTAATTGGTCCGCAAAAAGAATATCATTGAGCCCTTCCATGTACCCGTTATTTATTTCGATTACCTTTTCAAAAGAGGAAGCGCTGGATACTTCTTCTTGCCAGTTTTCCTCGTATTGTTGCAGCTCTTTTTGTTGGTCCCAGGTAATTGCCATGCCATATTCAACCGAAGGTGCAACGACTGAACCGGAAAGCCAAAGTTGATTTACAGATGGTATTTTGGGATTTGCTGCTCGTGTCGCAAAGATTTTCGTTAAAATCAACGGCGGTTCTATACTGACGTCTTCAATAGAAACACAGTGAAATCTGGCACTCACGCCTTCTTTCATTTCACATGACCTTGAGCTTTCCATTAGTTGCTTCACCTGGCTTTCGAGCAACGTGAACTCAGAGCTGATCGTATCGTTCGATTTGAACAAGGCACGATTTCTATTCAGCAGGCCGGCCAAATCGTTCAGCTGAGACCCCAGTAGTCCCGCATCCTCCGCACCATTGACAATTACTTTGGAACATTGATTCAAAGAGAGAAGTAACTCGTAGTCATTTGACAAACCTTCATCGTGCATTGAGTTTTCCATGCACTTATGGAGACCTGTAATTGCTCTTGAAACTTCCTGATACGAATTCAAACCGTCGAGTTTATAAACGGGCTTTTGACTCATGCCATCATTAAAACATTTCACAAAATCTCTTGCGTCAGTTAGCGAGGCAATTTTGTGAATGTTATTGGCAGAAATCCCCAAACGTGCAGAAAGGGAGTCCATTTGAGTCTTATTCAAAATACTCAAAAACTCCCGAAACGACTCATTCACAAGTGATTGTGATCTATTGTATTTTTCTAGAAAATCAAATTCAGCAATCGCATTTCGAACCTGTGTTTCATCCATGCCAACGGCGTTTTGAAATGACGATTGTTCGCTCAAACATATCGGTCCATGCCTATAAAAGACCGACAAATGGAATTGACTTGTAAAACGCGAGTCTCCAATCGAATCTCGCAATTCGGCTAACGCATTTTCGACGATCAATGCTTGTTCATGCAAACTTCCAAAACCATCTAATGAGCTTTCATATGATCGCCATTCCGACAAATAGTCTTGGAATGCCTCAGTTTCTCTGGCCGAATTTCCTAGATGTCCAAGATTAAACTTCACCACAAACTGGCGCAGAATCTGTTCATCCGAAAACGACCCCGCGAACTGGCCTCTCGTCAATTCGAAGTCGACTCTTGTTAGAATGGCTTCAATAGTTCTTTTCTCGAAATCATTTGTAGATTCCGAATCGAGCACTTGGTTGAGGAATTGTGACAATTCTTCAACCATCGTGATTCCAATTCTATTGGACATATCCACATAGAATTCTTCAGCATTATCGATGCCAACTTGACAAGCCGACATTGCAGGGGAACACAACGCCACTACTATGGAAATTGAGACAGCTCGACGAATCAAGTGTTGTTGTTTATTTGGTTTCACTATTCTTTTTACTTGTCGACTAATATCAAACTGAGCGACTAATCCGTTTGACATTCTTTTGTGAGAAATTCCGGGAGGTATAGCACGAAACCCACACTCGATTCCCTAACTTGCTCGATAAAGTTCAGGCTGATCATTCCCAATTCGTATTCCGAAAAATGTGAATGTTGTGATCAACAATTGTTTATCTATCTCTGGCGAAAGGCCGGGACCAAATCGATCGTCCTCGCCAACCCAATCGTCCAGTGGCTCTGATACTACAATTTCTACTTGAAGATCATCAATATCAACTATTTCCGTAGTTCTTCCATGTTGAATTGGTTCCGAGGAATCAGAGATCCCGTTGTTAGCGTCAGGGATCCCGGTATTTCGGCCATCAAAACCATCGCTACTTCCAAAATTCGGCTACATTGCCACAAAGAGATTCGATTTCTTCTTCGTTCAGTTTTAACGTCTCACGCAGCTCAGTTTGTAGATCACCAAGCGGCACTGGATAGTCGGTCGCCGGCAGGAAACGATCGAGGCCAATTTTCCGCATCAAGTCTCGAAGCACGGTCGCCATCTCTTTGCTGGTCGGTTCACGGCCCTCTATCTCACTGGAGATCACGGCTCCCGACAGATCAAAGTAAATTTGTAACTTGGAAAATTCCTTGTCGGTCTCACGTAAGGCATGGAACGTTTCCAACAATTGTTGCGAGCGTCTGTTGATCCCGGAACTGCCCAAATGTGCGACGATCATTTTCAAGTCCTCATGTGGCTGGCAAATTTCGGACCAGAATTTGAGCGACTCGGTTTCACCAAACTCGCCTTGGAATCCATCCAGGTGAATCAACACGACTAAGTCTCGTTCAGCACACTTGTCGATCGTTTGTTTAATAAGCTCGAAATGCTCCGGGTTGTCGAACTGCAAGCCACAAGCCGGCAAGTGAAATTTCAAACCTGAAAACTTGCCCGAGTCTGCACATCGCTTGAATTCTTCGTCCGCCCGGTCAGACAAAGGAT
>CAZOXC010000585.1:0-3028 GCA_964583205.1 uncultured Pirellulaceae bacterium
ACAGTGGCACGATCGGTTGATCGAGTTTGGTAAATCTCAGGCAGCCGAATTGCGAGCGGTCAATCCGGTCATCATCGGACTCACTTTTGCGCTGCTTCCTGCGGTTTGCGAAGAATGGTTCTTTCGAGGGTTCCTGTTGCGGTCACTGTTGAGCAAGCGTTCGCCGTGGATTGCAATATCGATTTCCGCAATCGTGTTTGGTTTGTTCCATGTCCTGAGCAACAGCGTCGTGGCGATGGATCGACTGTTACCGACCACGTTGGTTGGCCTCGTGCTGGGTATCCTGTGTTATCGGAGCGGTTCGATCGTTCCCGGTATTCTCTTGCACATGCTGCACAATGGGTTGATCGCTTTTCTGGCCTACTACCAACCAGAACTTAGCAAGCTGAGTTGGTTTCCTCAGGTGGACGCCAGTGTTCCCGCTTCATGGATAATCGCTTCGGCAATCGTCTCTGCGATTGGAATAACGGTTTTGCTGCTCTCGCGGCCTGACGAATCAACGAGAGCTCTCAACAGTGTTGCTGAAAGCCCTTGATCGATCGGTGGTTTGCTGGTGGAAGCGGAAGGGTTTACTTACTGGCTAGAAAACTACCTTGTTGTTTAGCCCTTACCTTTCGAGCACGGTGTTGAACTCCAAATTTCCCGTCCCGATAAACTTATTTAAAAAGACGCCGTTATCGGAATTCATTGGAGCCGTTACGTTAATCGTTACCTGGGATACGGAGTCGTCGATCACCGCAGGTGAGATTTCGATTTGCCGATTGCGAACACGGAAAGTGTCCAAGATTCTGGCGACCTCAGCTTCGACATTATCAGCGTTCGTGCGGGCAATCCCGGCTTCGCGAGCACCAGCAACCACACTGGTTCTCAAACTGTCACTGATGGTAATCACTCGGGAAATTTCAAACAGGCCGAAAACGAGCAACAGCACCATCGGGCACACGATTGCGAATTCCACCGCGGTGACTCCGTGTCGTTTTTGCCATTTCGATTTACGATTGACTCGCATTTTTTTCAATAGATTTTTCATGGGTTGATTTCTTTTTAGTCGACCAACTGAGTGTTGAATTGGCCGAGCAAATTAGCAAACGCCTCTCTCAACTCGTCCTCACTCAAAGCGGAAAAATTTGAGCCGCCCGTCTCTGTGGAAATATCGCTCATAACCCCAAAACTGCCACCAAACGATATTGTGTGTATGACAACATGAGCATCGGATGCCGCAGTCGCAGCCTGTAACGGGTTGGGGCTGTTTACAGCAGCCTGTTCGCCGTCAGACAACATGATGATGTGTTTCGAAGAATTGCTGGTGCTGTCAAACGAATTAACCGATAGTTCGATTCCATCGTAAAGACTGGTACCTAACCCCAATGCAGGGTTGTCTGTTACATACGAGTCGAGTTTGACATTGATGTTTTCAATTTGCGGAGATATGACCAGTGTCAGAGCCTGTTCGAATCGGGCGAGGTCAGCATCAAGGGGTGACGCGATTCCGTCACCCGCGTTAGCAAGTGTATTCGCACCAGCACCGCCTCCGAACGTAACAAGCCCAACACGAGAATTTGGGTTCACTTTTTGTATCTCTTCCAGAAACAGTTCAACGGTATCTACTAGCTCAAACCAACGGCTGCCCGGCAATGGCCGCTCGTTGATAGTAGTACCGCCAGGCGGAAAACTTCTTGACGATGAAGTTCTATTCATGGAGCGAGAAGCGTCGAGGCACAGCACGATATCAACGGGTCGAGTACTCGCCGTCGCATCGGCAAAAATCTCGACCGATTCTCGTCCACCAAGAAAATTAGAAAGAAAGACTTTGACTTCCCTTTGGCTTTGCTCCGCCGGAGCATTAACCTGAACGGCTGATATGGGAAACGTGTTGTCCAGCGTTTCGATCAAGACCGGTTCCAGTGCTGACAAACTGTCGACTTGACCGAATCGGATACTGTTCCGATCGAATTCCGCATCCGGTCGATCTAGATTCAATTCATACAATTGCGTACCTAGATCGCGCGCTCGATCAATACGCCCATCAAATTCGGTGTCACTGATAATTTTCACCAAAGAAGAGCGGGCCGAAAGATCTGCCGAATTCTGTACGTTCAATTGACTATACAACAACCAACTACTGTTGATCGTCAAAGCAGAGATCACAAGTAGTGCAGTGATAACAAGGGCGAGTAATGGAACGATCGCGCCGCGACGTTGATTTCTGAGGTCCACAGTCTACTCCTCTCGAAAAGAATAGTATTTAGATGTCACTTGCGGGGTTGTCAAAAGCGTACCGAACGTAGAGTTTTTCGCGACATTAATCGTTATCTGAGATTCAACAATTTCACTATTGAATCTGCTAAGCGTCACATCAGCATCTACGATCCCAATCGTTTCTGCCAAAGCTTCCATATCGGTTTCGATTTCGGACAACTCTTTTGTTGAATCTATAACCCGGTGAGCTGCTGTTGAAGCAATCAACTGCCCCTGGTGTTTCAGAGTGAGCACCCTTGAGATTTCGACGGTACCAAACCAAATTACGATCAGTACCGGCATGCATACTGCCGCTTCGACAGCGGCCAAGCCACGACGTTTATTGGTCCTGAATCTTCTTTTTTGAGTTTTCATACCAGAAACGTAGCTTGCAAACTGTAATCCGTATGGAGATTTCAAAAAATCCAGAGAAGGCAAAGCAAAAAGTGGCACAACAGCATGCTTTTGGTGTGAAAAATACACATGTTGAATTTTGTGCACATCCGTTTGACGGGGCTATGCAGGGAACGAACGGACCTTTGAATCCACGTCTCCAGTTGTTGCAAAGGCCGGAATTTAAACACAGCTCGCCAAAGTTCACAGAAGAGGCTTTTCCAAAAAAAGTAGGGTGGTTCTGGCGGAATCTAGTAGGGAGAAGGCTAGTAGGGAGAAGGCCTTGAAGCCTAAAAAAGCCGTAAAAACAAACCCGCCATGGCAATGCTGGCAACATAGGCAAAGCAGAATGTGGCTTGACATGGTTGTGTTTTTGCTGTGGGCCGTTATATCTAAG
>CAZOXC010000586.1:0-3023 GCA_964583205.1 uncultured Pirellulaceae bacterium
GCCCAAAGCAGCAAAGCCAGAATCCACAGCAGTTGCGGTGAACGAGCCTCCAGATCGGGCGTGGTTCCAAAAACAGCCAGAACCAATAATGCGAAACCAACTGCGAAACACTGTAGCCACATTTTTATCTTGCCGTGCATTTTCGCCGAAAAGTCTCCGCCGCCTTGCTCGACCAGCCCGCGAATACTGGTCACCAATAGCTCGCGTCCAATAACGACCACCGCCATCCAGCCGGCGACTCGGCAATACAAAGGGTACTCGACCATCGCTTCGGCCAGCAAGACAAAAGCCCCAATGATCAGAATCTTGTCACAGAAGGGGTCGAGTATCCGCCCGAACTTGGTGACCTGGTTGTATTTGCGAGCGTACCAACCGTCCAGCCAGTCTGTGGATGCGGCCACAACGAACAAGACCAGTGCTGCCCAGTAAAAGCCCAGCGGGATCATGGCAAACATAATGAAGCCGAACCCCAATCGAGTCATCGAAACGACATTGGGGAAGTTCCAAATAACGTTGTCGCCGGATCTACTGGTTTCGCTTGCCACCGTTCACCTCGTCAATCTTTGCTACCGGTGTTTTTAACGAGTGCCGCCCATTCCGTAGCCGATCAAGTCGTAACCGTTGGTGGTGACGACCTCGCAATTTACAAAATCACCGGCTTTCAATTGTTTGTCGTCGCTGGTGACGAACACCAGCCCATCGATATCCGGTGCATCGGCAAAAGTACGTCCTACGAATACGTTTGGCTCGTCAGGTACCTGCCGATCAATCAAAACTTCCAGCGTTTCGCCAACTTTGCTCTGATTAGATTCGAAAATGATCTGTTGCTGGATTTGCATCAAATCAGCTCGACGCTGTTCTTTGATATCTTCGTCCAGATGTCCTGGCAGTTTGGCCGAGGGCGTATCTTCCTCATAGGAGTAGGTAAACACTCCGACTCGTTCAAAACGTTGCTCACGAATGAATTCACCCAACTCGGCGACCTGTTCATCAGTTTCGCCAGGGAACCCGGTGATGAAAGTGGTGCGCAAGGCCAGGTTGTCGATGCCACTGCGCAGGTCGCCAATGATTTGTTCGGTTTGTGCTCGGTTAACTCGCCGCGACATCCGTTTCAGCATTTGATCATTGATGTGCTGCAGAGGCATGTCGATGTAGGGCAGAACTTTGTCGAGTTTGTTGATGGTCTGAATCAACTGATCATCAATGTACATCGGATAAAAATAGAGCAATCGAATCCATTCGATACCGGTGATGTCGTTGAGTCGAGTCAGCAGTTCGGCCAGTCGCGACTTGCCATACAAATCCATTCCATAGTACGTCGTGTCCTGAGCGACGATGTTCAGTTCTCGCACGCCGGAGATTGAAAGCTGTTCCGCTTCGGCAATGATTTCATCAATTGGTTTGGTGACATGTTTGCCGCGCATTTTCGGAATTGCACAAAAGGTACACAGGCGGTCGCAACCTTCAGAGACTTTCAAGTAAGCGAAATGCTGAGGTGTAATGCGAAAGCGATCGGTGTCGGGCAGTGTGCGAATCGAAGCGGGTTGAAATACCGAACGCTGTTCAGCCAGGTCGCCCATCAAGCGATCGGCGACTTTGGTAATCGACTCGCGACCGAACACTCCGACCAGGGAATCGATTTCTGGTCGCTCTTCCAGCAGTTGTTCTTTTTGACGCTCGGCCAAGCAGCCCGTGACGATCACGCCCTTGGTATAGCCCTGTTTTTTTAGCTCCAGCATTTCGTCGATCGATGCGAATGACTCTTTGCGAGCGTTTTCGATAAACCCACAAGTATTCACGACCACAAAATCGCTGAGCTTCGGTTCGTTGACCAGTTGATATCCGTCCAATTTCAACAGTCCCATCATCCGTTCGCTGTCCACGGTGTTTTTGGGACAGCCAAGGCTGACGAACGCATAGTTCCCTTTGAAATCGGGCGAATCGGGTTGTTTCTGGTAATCGGACAAAGGGCAAAATTCCTGCTATTCAATAAACACTCATCGTACTGAAATAACAAGTTTTCAGGAAGAAGTAATCAGGAGGAAGTGTTCAGAAAGAGAAGGAAGTGTTCGGTCTTCAGGGAGGAAAAGTAAGCGGAATTGTTGAGTGTGTTTTCTTTGCTACCGTCACCCGAGACTGGTCAAACCCGGAACCCACTCGCTTGCCATTCGAGCTTGTGCAGACTGATTCTGAACATTCAATCGCTCTTATCTTCTTTGCTGAATATTCTCTTCGTAGATCAAGCAATAGCTTTCGTACCGTCGAGTATCGATTTTGCCGTCGGCCACGGCATCTTTTACAGCGCAGTCAGATTCGTGGATATGCGAGCAATCCGGGAACTTGCAAAAATTGATGACCGGCCTGATGTCTCGAAAGAAGCCCTCGACTTCCTCGGCAATCACATCCCACAGTTGGAACTGCCTGATGCCGGGCGTGTCGACGATATGACCGCCATAGGAAAGCGGAATTAATTGCGAGGTCGTTGTGGTGTGGCGGCCCTTTTGTGAATCACCGCTGACATGACTGACTCGTAATCCCAATTCCGGTTCAATGGCGTTCAGCAAGGACGATTTGCCAACACCACTTTGCCCCGACACCACGCTGTCTTTGCCGGCAGTCAGTTCTTTCAGTTGATCGATGCCACGATTTTCGATGGTGGAAGTCAACACGACTTGATACCCAAGTTGTCCCCAGACTCCCGCGACCGGTTGCAGATCTGCCGGGTTTACCAAGTCAACTTTGTTGATGCAGATGACCGGTTTGAGTCTGGCCTTTTCGCAAGAGATCAAAAAGCGATCGACCAGGTTGGGTTTAAGTCGAGGTTCGGCTGCCGAGCAGACAATCAAAACCTGGTGAACATTGCTGACAAGAATCTGTTGTCGCCCTCGACTGGTCCGGCTGATGGTCGAATGACGCGGTTCGACTCGCACAATCAGAGCCTGGTTGTCGGTGCCCGGCTGAATTTGAACATTGTCACCAGCCCCCACAACATGTTGTAACTCGGTAGCCAGCGTTTTCAGCAA
>CAZOXC010000587.1:0-3020 GCA_964583205.1 uncultured Pirellulaceae bacterium
GGCTACGCTGAATGTTCCGCCTTCGCGCTCGAAAGAAAAATTCGCCATCGACCGCAAAGAAGGTACCGTCGGACGCCCGGTTCCCAATGTGATTGCCAAAATCGTTGACCTCGATTCCGGTAAAGAGCTGGGCATGGAAGAATCCGGCATGTTGTGGATCAAGGGTCCGAATGTGATGAAGGGCTATCTGGGTCGAGACGATTTGACCAGCGAAGCCATTCAGGACGGTTGGTACAACACCGGTGACGTGGCAATGATCGACAAGGACGGCTTCATCCAGATTACCGGCCGCATCAGCCGCTTCTCAAAAATCGGTGGTGAAATGGTGCCGCATGTGCGAATCGAAGAAGTCCTTTCCCAGTTGATTTCTGAAGACGACCAGGGCGAGATCAGTGTGGCCGTGACGGCTGTGCCCGATGCTCGTAAAGGCGAACGTCTGGTGGTGCTGCATCGAAAACTGAAAAAGACTCCAGAAGAACTGTGTCAAGGATTATCCGAAGAAGGTCTACCAAACTTGTACATCCCGTCGACAAACAGTTTTTTCCAAGTCGATGAGTTACCTTTGCTTGGTACCGGCAAGCTGGATTTGAAAAGCATCAAACAGATGGCTGAGGAACTGGCGAATGGAGCCTCCAGCAACTAGCGGAATCCTCGGCAGGAAACTCAAATTCAAGATCGCCGGAGCCACCCAGCAAAACACGAATCATCTGCTCGCCCAAATTACCTTTGCACCAATCTGCCAGGGGCACGAACGAGGTCGTTAGTCGTGGATTGATTTCGATTACGTAGTCGCGGTTCGCGTTGGTGTTTCCCAGGACCAGATCAACACCAACCACGCCCTTGAATTCCGGTAACGCGGCGATCGTTTGTCGAGCAAGTCGCTGGGCGCGACTCTGCAGTTCTCTCTCGGTAATTGCCTGGCTTCCGGCATACCGAAAACTGTTGGGCTGGAAAAGCTGCTTCGTGGCTGGCAGAAAAACCGTATCGCCAGGGCCTTGGATCGCCAGCACACTGACGGCGGTTCCTGGAACGAACTCTTCGAACATCCAGTCCTGTGCAGCCAACTGCTCGACAAGCTTTCGTTCAACTTCATGCGGCTTGATCAACCGAGTTTCAATACCGCCTGTTCCCAGACGAGGTTTGACAATGGCTGGTTGGTTGACGGACCAGGCAACGTCCGCGGGAACTTGCACGCCGGCAGCCGACAGTCGCCGCTTGAGCATCAATTTGTCACTAGTAAGCTGAATAATCTGCTGCGATGTCGAGATGATTTTTGATTCGAATTGCTGGAAAAGTTCACAACACTTGATCGCCAGATTTTCTGATTCCGGTGCAACCAGGAAAATCCAGTCAGCCTCCTGACATGCCGATTGTAAATTCTGGCCCGGTTGAAAATGGCTGACTTCGAATAAGGGAGATTGCCCAAGTCCTTCGTAGAATGTCGACGCCATCAGTTGGCCTTCGCGAGCCAACTCGCCTGCCAGCGACCGATCCGGCATTCCGCTAACCAACTGCTCGCCGCCAGACGTCAGCCACTCGAAAAACAAAATTAGGGGACGAGAAGGTGCCATGATTATCCGAATTCAAGTATCAATTGTTTACAAGTCGCCATCTGGACGACTAAGATTGTAGTTGTCCCGACCAGCAATCAATGGCTGGGGCCGATTAGGTTCTGAGCTAATCTATTTTCCAGGCAATCTTTTTTCAGGTAATCTTTTTCGAGGCAACGCTGTGCTGCAAACTCGTGAACACGAAGGAATCTTGATCGTCCATTTTGTCGAAGTTCGATTGAGCGACGACATCATGATTCAGGAAATCGGCGACCAATTGGTCGAATTGGTAACCACCACCAAGCTTGACAAGGTTTTGTTGAATTTTGAAGCCGTCAAGTTCATGGGTTCGTCAATGATCGGCAAGATCACGATGTTGCGAAAAACAGCAATCGATAACAAGAAGGACTTGCGATTGTGTCAACTGACCGAAAATATCAAAGAGGTTTTCGGCCTGATGAAGCTGGATGCACTTTTCGATATCTATGAGAACGAAAAAGAAGCATTCACCGGTTACGAACTAAAAAAGAAAAAATGGTACGTGTAGCCTGAATAATTCCTGTTCCAGATCCATTCTGTTCCAGAATTATGCTCCTCGAGTATCATGCGCTACGTGAATTCAGTCGACTGGCGATCCGTTCCAGAATAATGATGGCGGCTGCCGCAATCACGATGGTCAGCAAGTAGGCGAAAAACTTTCCATCAATTGCAGTTGGCCAACTGGGCTGAAAGATTTTGTGCTTGAACTCTTCTGCTTCTGGCGAAAGGTCCGTTTGATAGGGCCACAGCTTGAACAATGAACCCAGCATCAGTCCGCACAGCATGGACAGTGTGACGGCGGGTTTGTTTTCCAACAGTCGTCGCAGGATCTTGCTGAATCCCAACAAGCCAATCAAACAGCCGCTAGAGAATACAATTGCCACCGGCAAGTTCGTTGCCAGGTTCTCAAAATGAATAACCGATTTGATGGCATCCACCATGTATCCATAGCAACCCAGCAGTAACAGGATCAGGGCACCACTGATCCCAGGCAGAATCATCGCGCAAATCGCCACCACTCCGCACAGGAACACGTACCACAACGCCGGGTCGCCCTGAAGATTTCCCGGCGAGATCCAACAGATCGCGGACGCAATCACAAAGCCCACAATCGTGGCGATCCAACTCAACTGGTTCTGCGTCTCTCGGCTACGGATCATCTGGTAGACGATCCACGCTGCACCCAAAATCAGTCCGAAGAAACATGCCTGAACAAATGGGCGAGCGCTCTCACTTTCCAGCAGTTTAGAAATGGTCAACACGGTCAAGATAAACCCAGTTGCCAGGCCAACAGCCAGTGACATCAGAAACGCCAGATCGATGTGCCGAGCCGCCGCCGCAAATTCAAACCGCCGAATGTATCCCAAAAACTCTCGGTCAACTTTGCTGATCGCAGTGACCAGCCGTTGGTAAATTCCCAACACTAAAGCC
>CAZOXC010000588.1:0-3019 GCA_964583205.1 uncultured Pirellulaceae bacterium
GGCTCAGTTTGTTCTGGGTCGGCTTCACCGATTTTTATGTCTGGATGGTCGCGATGGGAACCTGGACCGACATCCGAATTATCTAAGGCCCAGCGACATTCCAGACGCTGCAGGCTCGATGAAACCAACTCGCGCACACCGAATCAAAGACCCGGAACCAATTGACCGCCGGAAAGGTAAAACGAAATCCAACAATGAGTGAGTTCCAAACGCACCAGTACGACGTATTAATCATCGGCGCTGGCGGTGCAGGATTGCGGGCCGCGATCGAAGCTTCCGCCGCCGGAGTCAAAACCGCCATCATCTGCAAATCTCTGCTTGGCAAGGCCCATACAGTGATGGCCGAAGGCGGCGCTGCCGCCGCGATGGGTAACGTTGACGACCGAGACAACTGGGAAGTGCACTACCACGACACGATCAAAGGTGGTTGGCACTTGAACCAGTGGCAAATGGCCCAGATCCACGCCCAGGAAGCTCCCGAGCGAATTCGAGAACTTGAAAAATGGGGCGCTGTTTTCGATCGAACTCGAGATGGCCGGATCCTGCAGCGAAACTTTGGCGGGCACACCTACCCTCGACTGGCCCATGTCGGTGACCGAACCGGACTGGAGTTGATCCGCACACTGCAGGACAAAGGTGTTCATCAGGGAATCGACGTATTCATGGAATATACGGTTCGCAAGATCCTGATGGACAACGGCAAAGTTTCCGGCTGTTTCTGTTACCAACGTGAGAATGGCCGGTTCAGCGTTTTTCAGGCCAAGGCGATTGTGTTGGCGACTGGCGGAATCGGCAAGTGCTGGGATATCACCTCGAACTCCTGGGAATACACGGCCGACGGACACGCCATGGCGTTGTGGTCCGGAGCCGATTTAATGGACTCGGAATTTGTACAGTTCCATCCGACTGGAATGGTCTGGCCACCCAGCGTCAAAGGAACTTTGATCACCGAAGGTGTGCGAGGCGAAGGTGGCGTCCTGAAGAACAATGAAGGCCAGCGATTCATGTTCGACAATGTCCCCGATTTCTACATGGGAGACTATGCCGAAACTGAAGCCGAAGCCACCGAGTGGGTGAAGCAAGCCGCAGCTTCGGAAGCAGCAACGTCTCGCCGACCACCGGAATTGTTGACTCGTGACGTGGTTGCTCGAGCGATTCGTAAAGAAGTCAAAGCGGGCCGAGGTTCACCGCATGGCGGCGTGTTCCTGGATATCGCTTCCCGCCGAACAGCAGAAGAAATCAAGAAGAAGTTGCCCTCGATGTATCACCAGTTCAAAGAGCTGGCCAACATCGACATCACCGCAGAACCGATGGAAGTCGGACCGACTTGTCACTACACCATGGGCGGTGTGGCCGTTGACCCGGAGACGCAGGAAACCACCGTTCCCGGTCTGTATGCCTGTGGCGAAGTCGCTGCCGGTCTGCACGGTGCCAACCGTCTGGGTGGAAACTCGCTGACCGATTTGCTGGTGTTTGGCAAACGGGCGGGCGAGTACGCGGCTAAGACTTCTCAATCCGCTGGCGATTTCAGCAACGTCAATGATAGTGAAGTCCAGGACGCGAAAAAAACTTGTCTGGAATTCTTCGATCGCAGCGAAGGCGAAAGCCCCTATGCAGTTCATGAAGCGTTGCAGACCACGATGCAGAACAACGTCGGTATCGTGCGAACCGATGAAGACTTGAACAAGGCGTTGAGCGATATCGATGAACTTCGGGAGCGAGCGTCCAAGGTCAAAGTCAGCGGTAATGTCTCGTTCAACCCCGGCTGGCACCTGGCGATGGATCTGTCCAACATGCTGGACATCAGCGAATGTGTGGCTCGTTGTGCGTTGCTGAGGACCGAGAGCCGCGGCGCGCATACTCGCGAAGACTACCCGGAAAAAGACGCAAACTGGGGCACACAAAACAACATCGCGCGACAGCGGGGTGGAAAAATCGAAATTGAGCAAAGGGCGTTACCTCAAATGCCCGATAAATTAAAAGAACTGTTCGAGAAAAATTAAACAGGATTCGCAACCGAATTCAAAATCACCATTCGTAATGTAGAGTGCTATGAGCGATCAACAAACAATCGAAATCTTCCGCGGCGACAACGAAGGCGGAGAAATGGTTGAGTACACCGTCCCCGTCGATCCGGGAATGGTCGTATTGGACGTCGTTCATCGAGTGGCTGCGCTGCACTCGCCGGACCTGGGCGTCCGCTGGAATTGCAAGGCCGGTAAATGTGGATCCTGCAGTGCGGAAGTCAACGGCAGGCCGAAACTGTTGTGCATGGAGCGACTGGACAAATACGCGGCCGGCGAAAAGATTTCGGTTCGCCCTTTGAAAACCTTTCCTGTCATCAAAGACCTCGCCTGCGATGTCAGTTTCAATTACGAAGTAAACAAGAAGATTCCCGCGTTCAAAATGCGAGACACTGGTGACGACGATCCGCGTTTCACCCAGGAAGAAGCCGATCGAGTGCAGGAGTTTCGCAAGTGCATCGAGTGCTTCCTCTGTCAGAATGTCTGCCACGTTCTGCGTGACCATGACAAGAAACAGGAATTCGCCGGTCCGCGATTCTTTGTGCGAGCCGCCAGCCTGGAAATGCACCCACTGGACGAAGAAGATCGCTTGCCATTGATCAAGGAAGAAATGGGACTGGGATACTGCAATATCACCAAGTGCTGCACTGAGGTTTGTCCCGAACATATCACGATTACAGACAACGCGATCATTCCGCTCAAGGAACGTGTGGTCGACCGATATTATGACCCTATCAAAAAATTGCTCCGCGTGATCACCGGCAAAAAGTAGCAATTCAGTTCGCGCAAACGGAAGATCGTGCGCCGGAAATCGTGCACGAGTTCGTCCCGGAGATCGAGCCCCTGTCTGAATCGGCCAAGGTAAATTGCAATCCAGCAGTTTGCGTCTGTTCGCCAATTTCGTGCAGTTGCCGGCTCGCTAGCATCAGGTCGGATTAAATATCGAGCTGTCTCAAAGGTTACCGGGCAAATCGTTCGATAACCCTAAGTATGGC
>CAZOXC010000589.1:0-3013 GCA_964583205.1 uncultured Pirellulaceae bacterium
CAAATACACTTGAGAAACTCGCTAAGGGCGGACGAGATGAATTTTACAAGGGCGATATCGCACGCACCATTGATCGGTACATGAAGGAACACGGCGGCTATATCACCTATGAAGATATGGCCAGTCATACGTCGACCTGGGTGGAACCGGTGTCACTCAATTACCGCGGCTACGATGTTTGGGAGTTGCCACCCAACGGGCAAGGCATCGCGGCTTTGCAAATCCTGGGAGTGCTGGAAGGCTACGACTTGAAATCAATGGGGTTTGCAAGCGCCGACTATGTGCATCATTTTGTCGAAGCCAAGAAACTGGCGTTTGAAGATCGAGCCAAGTTTTATGCGGACCCCGAATTTAACAAGATTCCGGTCGACGGTCTGATCGACAAGGCCTATCTCGCCGAGCGTCGCAAGCTGATTCGCGAAGGCCGCGCCGCCTCTCGATACGAAGCCGGCAACCCGGCACTTGAGCATGGCGATACGATTTACCTGACGGTGGCCGACAAAGATCGCAACATGATCTCGTTGATTCAGAGCAACTATCGGGGAATGGGTTCCGGAATGTGCCCCGATGGACTCGGATTTTGTTTGCAGGATCGTGGCGAGATGTTTGACATGACTCCAGGTCGATTCAACACTTACGAACCTGGCAAGCGACCCTTTCATACCATCATCCCGGCCTTTGTTACCAAGGATGGCAAACCGTTCATGAGCTTCGGCGTGATGGGCGGAGCAACGCAACCGCAAGGTCATGCACAGATCATCATTAACATGATCGACTTTGGAATGAACATTCAGGAAGCCGGCGATGCGCCGCGAATTTTACACAGCGGTTCGTCGGAACCTACCGGCCAACGGATGAGAGACGGAGGAGTGCTATCGCTGGAAACCGGCTACGATTATGAGGTTATACGAGAGCTGATGGGCCGGGGCCATCAAATCAACTTTAATCGAGGATCTTACGGTGGTTATCAGGGAATTATGTATGATCCGGTAAACGACGTGTTTTATGGTGCATCCGAGTCCCGTAAAGACGGTCAAGCTGCCGGATATTAAGTTTTGTTTTATCATTGGAAATCAGGCAACTCACCCGTTAGAATGACTCGGTAATTTATCCCTAAGGAGCAATTGAATGAAATTTGCAATGTTGTTCGCCGCAACAATCGTAATGGCATCAGGAAACCTCAGCAATGAAAACGAATCTTCCAACGCGGATCCGGAAAACTCGATCTCTGACGTAATGAAAAAAGGACACGCCGGAGGCGGTTCACTTTTGTCTAAAGTCAAAAAAGACGAAGCGACCGACGAAGAGAAGATGGAATTGCTCAACCTGTATATCGACATGCTGGACAACGAACCACCAAAGGGCGACAAGGACGAATGGGAAGCTTTGAACCAACGCATTGTTGTGGCAGCAGCTAAAGTGGCATTGGGACGTGAAGATTCCACTGAAGCACTTGTGGAACTCACCAACTGCAAAAACTGCCACGATTCGTTCAAGTAATCACTGGCATTCATCAAGTCACGAAATTGCATTTTTTCAAAACGCAATATTTGCCTGGCCAACTTTTGGCCAGGTTTTTTTTTGGTCTATCAGGAATAACTGGATTACAACGAACGCAAGTTGCTGGTTCCGGTGGGCTCGGAGTTTGCCGAAGAATATGCGATTCGTGGCGCATGTTATTTGTGACGGATTGCACTCCAAAGGGCAGCAGTTCGCTTGCCCGCAAAAAAGACTGCTTCCGGCCGAAATATTGGTTTTCGAGTTGTCTACGAAGTCGACTAATCGCTCGTTTTAAACTACGGTTGTCGCCAATTCGAAATTGGAGCTGAGTTAAAGCATCAGCTAGAGAGCATTTCAAAACCCGGATCGCTGATAGTAGCACGCCTCTCCGAGGCGTGTTTTTCGGTGGCAAACGCCTCGGAGATGCGTGCTACTTTGGTTTTAAAGGCGCTCTAGTTAATTCAATCGCTGGACACACATCCACTTACCCATTCCGAGTAAGGCTTGGAACCAGCGATCTCAAAAAAGATAATCTGCGGAACATCGTAGGTGTGGATTTCGCGGATCGCCTGCTCGACCCGGCGATAATTTTCCCGCACCGTTTTGATCGTACAAACAAATTCCTGACTGGTTTCAAGCTTCCCCTGCCATTGATAATGACTCTCGATCGGTCCCGAGATCTGGCAACAGGCGGCAAGTTTTTTCTCGACCAAGTGCTGGGAAATCTCCCGCAACACTTCGGCTTTGTCACAAGTGGTTTGAATAGCCACCAACATGATTTCTCTCAATGATGAATTCTGCGAGTTCAAGATCAGCACACGCTAGCGTTTACTGCGCGTGAAAACCAGTGAATACGTTGAGAAAATCATAATCTGTGACTTTGCAAGGAACGACTTGTGGCCAACTTTAACGCTTCCTATACTCTGCCACCATTTTTTACAGATTTTTTTCGAGGAACTTGCGCGCTTGCCTGACACAGGTTCAAGTCGATCGTTGATTCGCAGGGCACTGACTGGTTGTCTGGCACTGATGCTATGCGCATGTTCGTTTTCGTATACGTCGCTCGGACAGTCGGAACTGCCGCCTCCGCAGATCGCGATCCCACATGCCGATCACGAATATGCGATCTCCGTAAACGCAGACAACATCGAACGCTGGTTCGAAGGCCAATACGAGGTCATGCAATGCCTGGGCAACGTAGTTGTCGTGCAAGGTGAAAACAAATACTCGGCAAAACAGGCCGTGCTGTGGTTAGATCGAAACTTTTCCGACTCGCAATTTTCTTCCAGCGACTCACAATCCAACGACTCGGACCTGCCTGCCGCTCAAAAGATGATTATATACCTCGACGACTCCGTAGTGGTTGATCGAGTCCGCGCGGGTGGTGAGCACACGGAACTATCGTTGCCCGTCGATCGCATGAATGCCAACGACTGGTTCGGTCGACTGATTACCACATCCAATGTGCATATGAACCAGTCGCCAATCGATGTATCGGGGCCATCATCTGCAC
>CAZOXC010000590.1:0-3010 GCA_964583205.1 uncultured Pirellulaceae bacterium
TGGATGAAAGGAAGCAACTAATCCGGCCAATTTCAGGTCAGCAAGTAATCTCGGCCATTGCTGTGGACGGTGAATTCAGCCACGATGAATGCTCGGCAATCGAACTGGCCCTGCGATCGGCGGGTGCCCTCGAGTTTATCCGTCCTCCGGATGTCGATCGGCTGGTGAAATTGATTCAGCGTTTCGGTGAATCTTTGTGCCCCGTTGCGGTTGATCTGGAATCACTGGTGCAAGCACGATTGCCCTGGAAACATCAAGCGAATTTAACTTCAGAAATTGCAAAGAAACATGAGTGAATTGAGCTCGGACAAACTGCAGGAACTGGTTGGCCAGATAAAAGACCCCGAAACCGGTCGGCCGATGTCGGCAACCGGACAGGTAAGGTCGGCCTCGTTGTCAGGAAACAAGGCGGAACTGACGATCGGACTCACTTCGCATTCGGCACCCTTGCAGGGCAAATTCGCCGAGCGTATCCAGACGAAAGTTCGAGAAGCGTTTGCTTCGCTGACCGAAGTGCAGGTTCAATTCGAGCATTTTGATCGTCCAGCAGCAGCTTTGGGCAATCTTGGCATCACCGTGAAGAGCGTGATCGCAGTTGGCTCGGGCAAGGGCGGTGTAGGAAAAAGCACGGTGGCGACCAGCTTGGCACTGGCCCTCAAATCTGCCGGCAGCAAAGTGGGTTTGCTGGACGCCGATGTCTATGGACCCAGTGTGCCACAATTGCTGGGCCTCGAAGGACAGCCGCCGATTGTCGACAACAAGATTCAACCAATTGAATTCCAAGGTATGCCGGTGATGTCGATTGGCTTGCTGGTGGCAACTGAAGAAGCCGTCATTTGGCGCGGGCCGATGTTGCATTCAGCCATTACTCGATTCGTCCGCGATGTTGCCTGGGGTGATTTGGATTATCTGATTATCGATATGCCACCGGGAACCGGCGATGTCGCATTGTCACTTTCGCAGATGGTGCCGCTGAGTGGTTCGGTGGTTGTCTGCACTCCGCAAAAAGTTGCGTTGCTGGATGCGATCAAGGCTGTTGCCATGTTTCAAAAGGTTAACATCCCGGTGTTGGGTCTGGTCGAAAACATGAGCACATTTGTTTGTCCGGATAACGGTAAGCAGTACGACATCTTTGGTCGTGGCGGTGTGACTCGTCTGGCCGAACAAACCGGGATCAGGTTGCTTGGTGAATTGCCAATCAACATTTCGATTCGCGAGCGCGGTGACGAAGGGCAAACGATCGCGAATCTGGAAGATCCACTTGTGGCCGATTATCTGCAAGCTCTGGCAACCAATCTGGCAACGGAATTGTGGGAGCGTGCAGAGAAGTCACCTGCACAGCCGCAGTTGCCAATTCTTCAATAGCGACGGTTGAACTGTCGGCGGTTAGCCTGAGCGGTCAAAAAACCTGAACGCGCAAAAAACCTGAACGCGCAAAAAAAATAGAGCTGCCCAAGGGCAGCTCTTTCTCGTTGTTGTCGCTGGTAAAGGATCAGAAAGTTACTTCTTCTTCTTTACGCGGCGTTTAGCCTTTTTCTTGGCTTTCTTTTTGGTGGCTTTCTTCTTTTTAGAAGCCTTCTTTTTCTTAGCTACCTTCTTCTTTTTGGCAGCTTTCTTTTTCTTCTTAGCTACCTTCTTCTTTTTAGTAGCTTTTTTCTTTTTAGTAGCCTTCTTCTTCTTAGCTACTTTTTTCTTTTTAGTAGCCTTCCTGGCTACCTTCTTCTTTGCCTTTTTCTTGGCTTTCTTTTTCTTGGCCACAGAAACGTCCTCCATAAAGGAACTGCGGTGAACTCCCTCTCGCTTTGGACTCATGTGCCAAAAAAAACGAGATTGCTCACCAAGTGAAACAAAACTTTGTTAGCCCAACTGATGGGATAAACGCCTGGTGAATCAAACGCATGTTGCAAGTCCAACTGGCTGGAAGTAAATCGCTTTCACGACCACCCCGGCCAATCGCCCACTCGAAATCGAGCGTTCTCTGTTTCTCCTGCCGAAGAAACAAAAGGCCAAGCAACAGGTTTCAACAATCGTTGAAGAAACAACTGCGTCTAACTGGCGATAGTTTTAAGAATGTGTCGGAATTTATCAACTGTTTTTTTAACAGGGTTTGTTAAAAAAGTTGCGCAGTTTGACACTCGCATCGCCGCATTGTTTAACAATTATTCGATTCAAACTTGTTTCGAAACAACACAACAGAAAAAATGCGCAAAAATCAGATGCAATAAGTGGTTAAGTATGCGTGCGCGCGATGAATTTTGCGAGAGTAGTCGCAAAATGGGACCAGTCGCGGTGTATTTGTAAAAATTTCAAGTCAACAAAGCTCGATAGAGGATGTTAATCGCCAATAGAGACTTTTCGTAAGTCATTGTTTTTTAACCATTTAATATGGGAACAACTTTGAATGTCACCGGTTTGCGCAAAAGTTCAGCAACGTTGATTCGTTCAAGTGTTTTTGTGCGACAAAGTCACTCGAAAACGACTTGGGAATCCAAACGCAAACAACTTCGACTGCAAAAAGGTACTGAAGTTTAAGAAAGTGCGATCAAGATTGTGAATTGAAGTTTAAAACGCAAACACATTCAAAGCGTAATTGTGTTTGCAGTTCGCGCGAAAAAAAAAATTGAAAAAAGTTTCGAAGTAAACAAACAAACAACCGTTTTTCTGCTGATTGATATCCAATTGATGGAATTGCAGAGCGCTGAATGAGATAGAACGATCGTTGTGATTTCGAAAACTTAACTCGTTAACGAACTCGACGATGGTTACCAAGACGGCGGTTAACAGGAACGATGGTTATCAGGAACGGCGGTTACCAGGGACGGCCTCCACCGTAACCTCCTCCACCGTAACCACCGCCGCCAAACTGTTTCAAAGACATATAGTTTTGCCAGGCCATGAATCCGAAAAAGAATCCGATGAAGGTACTGCCGGCTGAGAACGACAATAAAGCGATCAAACCCGCGGTGACAATTGACAGAATGATCGAGTTGCGAACGCCATTCTGTGAATC
>CAZOXC010000591.1:0-2986 GCA_964583205.1 uncultured Pirellulaceae bacterium
GTCATCGATCGGTTCGATCAAACCCACCCCCATCATGTAGGCCCAGAGGCGATTCACATAACTCCTGGCGAAGTAGGGATTGTCGGCCGATGTCAGCCAGTTTGCAAACTGTTGCCGCCGGCTGCCATTGTCGACCGCCTGATGATCACAATCGAAAGGAAACTGCGGCGAGGTGACCTGCCTGGTACGATCATGCTTCATCTCGCCTTCGCCAGCATCATTGACGAACTCGTACAAAGGCTTGGCACCCTCCACGGCCGTACCGCCGATCCGTTTACCATTACTTGCCGGATCAGGCTTGAGCTGGAACTGTGCAAAATAAGCAGCCGTTTCGTAGTACTGATCCTGCGTCCATTTTTCGAATGGATGATCGTGGCACTTATTGCAATTGAATCGAGTCGCCAGGAACAAGTGAGTCGTATTCTCCATGGTGTCTTCAGGCGTACGGAGAATTTTGTAGTAAGACGAAGCCGGGTTTTCGTTGTTGCTGCCTTCGGCCGTCAGAATCTCTCGCACAAACTGATCGTAGGCCATGTTCTGCTGGACACGTTCCTCAATCCATTGTCGAAACTTCTTTGCACCATCAACACCCAGATACTTTCGGTTGACCTGTAACAAGTCGGCCCATTTGTTGGTCCAGAAATCTACAAACTCCGGACTGCCGATCAATTTGTTGATTAACTGCTGCCGTTTGGTTTGAGTGTCAGTTTCGTCAGCCAGGAATTCCACGACCTCATCTGAAGTCGGTGGCAAGCCGGTCAGGTCCAGATAGACTCGACGAATAAAACTGGCATCGTCGGTGACAGGCGAGGGCCGCAACTTCATGTGTTGCCATTTTTTGATCACCAAATCGTCTATTTCATTGAACGGCTGGACTTCGCTCCATGCAAAGCCGCCGCGTTCGCCCATCACCGTCATCGTGGTGGCCGCATAAGCTCCTTCGTATCGAGCCATCAGTGCAGCTTCGCCTCGACGCAGCGCGGTTACGACGTGGGCTTCGATCCCTGCGACTTCGGTATCACTGGATTCGATCACGGCTTCTTCGGTGACGTCTCGAGTCTCTCCGTTGTCAAAGGTCGCGATGACCCGAAAACTCTGCTGCTGTCCCGGCAATTGAATCACAGGCGTCTTCGGTTCCACATCCAAAGCGACTACCGGATTGGCTGCACTGTCCAGCCTGGCCCCCTGGGCAATCCACTTTCGAATCAACGAGTAGTACTTGCTGTCTAAATCGAACAACACTCCGCCTTGATGCGGAACTTGTCCAGTAGTTTTCAGCAGGATCAAGCTTCGATCGGGATCCGACAAGTCGACTCGGCGAGAATTCAACTCGCCCGTGAGTGCCCGCACATCAAAAATCCGATCGTATCCGCGCAACGAGAGCTTGAATCCGTTTTGACCGTCCTGCGATCCATGGCAAGTCCCGGCGTTGCAACCAACTTTGGTTAAAACGGGCGCGACATCGCGCGAGAAATCAATGGTCTCGCTATCCGATGCCACCACGCTGACTTTCAAGTCGCTGGATATTTCTCCGAGTCTAAAACTCACTTTATATTCACCTGCGGACTGCGCCTGGATCAATCCGTTTTGTACACTCACTTGATCCGACGAAACCTCCGCCGCCACCAGCGCGGAAACGTCAAACAGCTCTTCTTCGCCACCATCGGTTCGAACCCTGGCCTGCACGACAACCTGAGCATAGTCGGTCAGGTTAGCCAGATTCACTTGTTCAGGAACAACCAGCAACTCGGTAATCTTCTGCTGATTCAATTCCGGCTTGGCCGGTACTGGTCGAGCTTCAACGTGGGCTTGGCCAAACTGCACGACTTCGCCTTCGTTATCTGATCGTCGAGACAACTCGGCAACCGCCGGGTATTCCGTTTTCGTTTCGCCATTTTCAGCATTCACCAGCCGGACGATTCCATCTGAACCTGAATACACGATCGTTTCGTTGTCTGGAAGAAACCGGACCGTCTGGATTGAACAGGCTTGGTTACTCAGTGAAGATTTTAATTCGATATCAGCAGTCACATATTCTTCACGGCGATCTTTTTCTTGCTGATTACGACTGGTGGCGACCTTGGACATAATCGCCTTGACGTCATCTGGCAACGACGAGTCAAAATCATACGAGTAAACCTGCAGAGTCGATTTTCCGTCGATACTACTGGCGACTGCAAACATTTTCCCATTCGGCGAAATTGAAATCGCGCTGATCCGACCTTCCATCTGTGGAAATCGCCGGACCATGTTGGCGTCGTCACCGATGACTCGCTTTGTTAAACGATGCATCCGATAGATTTTGGGAACGCCGTCTGCTCCGCCAATCAAAATCTCATCACGTTCAGGATGCCGAGCAACTGCTGCGATTCCACCCTTCAAAAGAAGCGGCGTGATCGAAGTAATATTGTCAACGAATCGTTCAGTCGCGACTTCGGTCAATTTACATGTCGTATCTCGAGCCACCGAAACCAGGTGACTGCCATCGACCGAAAACACGATGTCACGAATGAAATCTTCATGTGCCGACTGAAACAGAATTTGCCTGCCGGACTTGGAATCGATCGCACGGAGAATCGAATCGGTTCCGCCCAATGCGATCGTGCCGCCATCAGGTGACCAGCACAACGAGTACACCACGTCGTAGCCGACCTGTTTTGAGAATTGAAGGCTTTGATTTTCAAGCTGCCAGACTTGAACTTCACCCATCTGTCCTACCTGACCGCCGGCAGTGGCCAGCCGATCTCCATCTGGCGAGAACTTGACCGTCTCAATTCTGGAGGACAAACCGATCAACCGTCCGGCAAGTTTGCCAGATTCAGTTTCCAGCAAACGAACTTCGTTGAAGCCAGCGACCGCCAGCGTCTTTCCATCGGGCGAAATGTCGATCGAAGTAATATTGGGCTGGCGGTTGTAGGTGGGTGGGTTCTCGGGTCCGAAGGCAACGTTATTGGAAATCGCGTCATTCTTTGCGCCTTGCTCGATC
>CAZOXC010000592.1:0-2983 GCA_964583205.1 uncultured Pirellulaceae bacterium
CTCTCGAAAAGATGGCAAAGCTCGTTGCGACGAGTTGCTCGAGCAATTCGAAATTTCGCATTTGCGAAAATCGAAAGGTGGCAAGCTGTCTGGTGGTGAACGACGTCGCCTGGAAATCGCTCGTTGTCTCGTTTCCAACCCGGAAATTGTCATGCTGGACGAACCCTTCGCCGGAATTGATCCGGTGACGGTTCAGAATATTCAACTAATCATCAAGCAACTCAAGCAAGACGGCATCTCGATACTGATCACCGACCATGCGGCTCGAGAAATCCTGCAGATTACTGACAGAACCTATGTGGTGAGCGAAGGCAAGCTACTCTGCGATGGCACAGCCGAAGAGATTTGCCAACACGAAGAAGTCAAGCGCAAGTACCTGGGTGAAATTGAACTCGATTCTTCAGAGCCCAAATCTGAAGTGCCCAAGCCCAAGATGTTGGACTCGGCCAAAAATCGCAAACGCGGCACTCCGTTCAAGGTTTATGACGCGTAGAATTTGATCAGCCAACACGACGCGAAATTACGGTTGTCGTGAAGCCTACCGGAATCGGTCCTAAGGCGACTACCGTTTTTTCTGAACGTCTCCTGTGCTTGATTCTTTCTTTTGTCGATCACCGGTAGCTTTGTCTCTGGGGGACTCTTCTCTGGGTGTAGCTGGATCAGCAAAAACTTCTTTCAGATATTTAATGCGTGCGCGAATCGATTCAAGTTGTGGTTCTGTCAACTCTGTTCGATTTTGACCTTGAACCTCTTCCAAAGTGGCCTCAGTCAATTGGTCAAGCTCCCGCAATATCTCGACGAACTCTTCACGAGTCACTCGAGGCCGTTCTGTCACTGGCGCAACTTCTGGTTCCGACCGACTGCGTCGCCGACTCTCTCTCAATTCCTGCAACACACCGGCCGGAGTATCTGGTATCGGTGGCACCCCACCGTCGAAAGCAGCACACAATTGGTAAAACACTTCAAGATCGATGTCGCGGGAAAAATAGTGCGTTGAACTGTCGCAAAAAGTAAATATAACTACATCCTCATGATTCGATCCGAACCCTACGGCGCTACTGTTTTTCAAATTGCCCAGCACTGAGCCCCTGGCTTCATCTCCAGCAACGTAAGTTTCTCCAAATTCAACGTTCCCGCGACCTCGGGCAATGCCGCCCCAAACCCATGCTTGAGCAGATTTGCGTTCGCCTTCCTGAATCTCGCCCAACGATTCGCCATACATTATCGTGCGGCTGGTTCCGTCCGTGATTGTTCCCAACCGGCTTCCGGATCGAGACTTCATGGGCCCCAGCCATTGACCGTCGTCCACTACAATTTGTGTTCCACCCAGCGGTCCAACATTGGCAAGGTAGTTGGTGCGGCCCATTTCATTGGCTTCCGCTTCGTCTTCCCAACTAACGACTGCGATGTCGTCGGGATGTTTGTCAGTAGGCGTCACCAACTGAGTGGCAATCAGCGTCGCGCCCTTGAAAGCGTCAATATCGTCGCTGGGGCAGTGCAACACATCGGGTGACTCGAATATCACTTCGCCCATTCCCCTAATCTCTCCCTGCCATGAATAGAGTCGGTCACCTTTGTGGTCTACGTATTCAACGAGATTCGTTCGAAAGTTACTTGCAACCGGATCAACTTTGTCAGAAATCTGGTTCAATTCCAAAAAAGGAGCCAGCAGGAACAGCGACGACGTGTTTTGATGATCTTGCCAATTCGGCGTCATATCACCCAACCATTCGCCGGCAATTGGAAAATCGGAATCGCCAATTGTGGCTGCGGGTAGCTGCCGGAATGCGTCATGATAATTGTGGCTGGCGAGGGTGATTTGTCTCAATTGGTTTCCGCATTTAACCAACTCCGACTTTGAGCGAGCCTGCTGAAGAAAAAGAGAGCCCAACGAACCCGAAATCAAAATGACGATCGAAACCGCGATTACTTGAAAAACGCTTATGCCTTGACGCGAATTCATACTATTTCTCCCATGAAATGTCTCGCCAAGTTTACAGACTGGGCCTGATAAATTCAAATTGGCGACGTTCTGGGCTTATTCAACTGCATGACCAGAGCACATCTTAAATCTGCAGTCACAATTACAACGTTGATCACCGATGGCCGAACAAAAACATCTTGCAATCGATCTGGGGGCCTCCAGCGGTCGCTGCATTCTGGGAAGTTACGACGCGGGCAAGTTGAAACTGGAGATCGTTCACCAATTTCCGAACGGTGGACACAAAAAGGATGGCCGCTTGTATTGGAACGAGCAGGCTATCTGGAACGAGATCCTCAATGGATTGGCAAAGGTCGCCGAATTGGGACATAAGATTGAAACGATCGGCGTCGATACCTGGGGTGTCGATTTCGGTTTGCTTGATGAGAACAACTGCTTGCTGGCCAACCCGTTTCATTATCGAGACTCGCATACAGCAGGAGCACTTGAGCAAGCCTTTGAAGTGCTGCCACGGGATGCAATATTCGCTGAAACGGGAATTCAATTCATGGAGCTGAATTCGCTTTATCAGTTGTTTGCCATGCAGCGCGATGGCGATTCTGCGCTTGCGAATGCGAAGCGTTTCCTGATGATTCCTGATTTGCTGCACTGGATGTTGAGTGGCGAAATCACCAACGAGCTAACGAACGCATCGACAACTCAGATTTACAACCCAGTCACCCGAAACTGGTCCTCGAAAATCATTTCGACGTTTGGTTTCCCTGACATTTTCGAACAGGTTACGCCGCCCAGCACGGTTATCGGCCAGCTCAAAGATTCGCTCGCTACTCAAATCGGTTTGGGCTCTCCCAAAATCGTTCTGCCTTGTACACATGACACTGGCAGCGCAGTCTTTGCAGTGCCAGCCGATGGGTTTGCCGAACCGCAACCCAACTGGTGCTACATCAGCAGCGGAACCTGGTCCTGCATGGGACTGGAACTTGCTGAACCTCGCACCGACCAGATCATGCTCGAATACAACTTTACGAATGAAATCGGAAT
>CAZOXC010000593.1:0-2978 GCA_964583205.1 uncultured Pirellulaceae bacterium
AGCTTGCCCAGGTTCCAATTGAGTTGCGATCCTCGAGTTGTCTGCGGTTCAGGCTCGGCCGATACCAGTCGAGTTCCCTGGGGTACGTGATCGAATACCTGGACCTGATTGGCCGGCACTCGGCCGCTGTTCTTTACAATCAACTCAAAGACCGCTTCACGATTGACTTGAATCTCGGCCGGAGCCCGTTTTTCAATCAAAATCGTGGGAGCCTGGGCACCCTCGTTGATCGAGAGACCAGGAGTGTTCTTGTCGACGATCGATGACGCGTTTTGAACGGGGGCATTCTGACGATCCGGTTGCCGGACGGGTAATCCCGAGTTTACCGTTGCGCCCTGATTCAAATTGTTTCTGTTGCGGTTTAATGGTTGCCCGTTTTGTTGTGTTCCGCTTTGCCGTGTTCCGTTTTGTTGTTGTGTGTTTTGCCGCAAATTGCTGCCGGATCGAGGATTGTTTTGTGACGATTCGGGCTGATCTGTTTGGGCGTTGAGATCCGTCGAATTGTTTCCCAGCCTGCCGGGAAGTCGATTGTTATTGTTTCGATTGTCGGTGTTACCGAATCGGTTGTCGGAGCGTATCGGCGTTTGTGCCGAGTCACCAAACGAATTGCTTGTACCTTGAGTATCTACACGGGCGGGCTGAGATTCGGTGGATTGCAAGTTGCCTCGCAAAGCCGGTGGTTGCTGCGTGCTGCTTTGTGACGGCGTGGTGTTAAACTGGTTGCCAGAATTTTGACCGAACCGGGAATTGTTGCGATCGGACTGCAGATTCCTGGCGTTACTGCCGGTCGAATTATTTCCGGCTGCATCATTTCGGTTTTGATTTTCGATTTCACCTCGAACAACAATCGGTGGAATGTTGTTGGGCAACGTGCTTGTGTTGGACTGACTGCGTTCAATCGCTGGATTGTCGCGGTTGCCTCCAACCGAAGCTGTGATATTCGCCGGGTTATTGGCGTTCTTTTTGTTCTTGTTGCGAGGTTGTAATGGGGGCGGAACTAACGGATTCCGCAAATTGTCGGATGTGGATTCGGCAGCCTGATTCAATTGATTGCCAAACCTGTTGAGCGAATCCCGAGCATTGTTTTGGGTATTCCGCAAATTCGCGCCGGGATTGAAGCCACCGTTTCCTTGGTTTGCTGATGCTTGAACGACAGGTGCAGAAACTGTTGAATTGGCAGCTTTCTTTTTCTTGTTGTCAGCCTGTGCCGCGTAGAATGAATTGCGATTGGTACCAGCACCACCCAAATCGGAATTCACAAGTTCCCTGTTGAGACCGCCTGAATTCGAAGGAAGTGCAGGCTCTGAATTTTTGGGGTCCTCTTGGTTTAGTTCGGTATCCGAGTTCCCGTCGTCGCCTGAATTTTCAGCATCCGATTCTGATTCTGCAGACTCGTTAGTCTGGTTTTGGGCAACACTTTTCTTGTGCATCGAATGGATCACGGCAAACGTTCCCAATGCGACAAACAATATTACCGCGAATAGGCGCAGCCAGAATGAACGCGTCAATTGAAATCTTCTTGTTGCCATGGTATTCGCCGCAAATTTACTTCACAGCGTCCTTGCAAATAGCGCGGGTGATTAAAATGGCACGAAAGCGCAGCGGTGCAATAAAGAAGATCTTTTTGACTTACGGCTTCCTTGCCTTCGAGTCTTGTAGCCAGCGCGGATGACCGCGATGGAACAAAAACTTCGGGCATTTTTTACAAAGTCACTGTATTTGCTTCAAGGTCAGTGATTCAGGCAGCCACTCTGGAAAGCCACAGCAAATCCACAGTCGCCTATTCACGCATCAATCGAACAAGAATTTGGCTAGCAATTCGCCATGGCAAAACTCGGTTTGGACAGCCTGAACCATGCATTTGAGAAATTCAGGTCTGATTCACGATCAACCCTGCTGAATTACAGCAGCTATCAGTTGCTGAGGTTCGGAGTCCGATCATGGAGATAAATGCTGGCGTTTTTTCCATGCATTTCTGGGGACCGGCTAGTCCTGGTTGGGTAGCCAGCGACTAAGTCGCTTGAGCAGCTTGGAAGTCTTATTGCCGTCTTGTTCGTCCACTGCCGCTTTGTATTCTGCAGAGCGTTCGATGTAACGGAGCTTTTGTTTGATCTCAAGCTTCTCGGCTTCCAGTTCCTTCCGCAACTTGGCGACTTTGGCTCGCTCGACGGAAAGTTCTACTTCTGTTTGCCGGATCAAATCATTGGACTCGATCAAAGAACTTTCATTCTGCGCCGAACTTTCAGCACGTTCAAAATCCGGTGAATGCGTATCTGGTTCGATTGGCTGGTTCACTGGAACCTCAATCACCGACTCCAAACTGTTTCGGTTTGATTCCGGGACGCTTGAGAGTGGGACTTGCTGTTCAGAGGAAGAGTCGTTTTCGTATTGTTCGAGCAACCGAGCTTTCTTCGAATTCCAGAGATTCGGGTCGACTTGTTCGTCCGGCTCTTCGCCCGAGTGTAATTGGACAGAAGTGTTACCTGCGAGCTTGATTGAATCAGCGATCTCGTTCAGCTTTTCAGTAAGTGATATTTCGAGTGCTTCAAACTGGTTTTGGAGGTTTTCAAATCTGGATTGGATATCCAACGATTGATCTTGATTATTCTGTCCGGCAGCACTCAACCGACCACTGGGGTCATGCTCATCCAGCAGGGTGACCAAACGTTCCAGCAACTCGGTCGAACCGAACTCCTGTCCAGCCTTATCAAGCTCAGGACCCGGCACGACTTTTTGTTGATTGCGCTGCGACCTGGCTTCGGCTTTTTGGCGGCGGCGATTATTTCTTGAAGAACGATTCGAAAAGGAGGGCATCATTGAAGCATTTAAACTATGGAGGAATCTCCTCAACTCTAGGTCGACCTTAGAGCGCAGCGTGGATAATCGGGTGTTACCTGGATGATGGATTAAATTGGCAGAATATGAGCAAATACACTCTGCGTCTTGTGCGGGTTATCGCGAATATTTGGTTAGTTACG
>CAZOXC010000594.1:0-2975 GCA_964583205.1 uncultured Pirellulaceae bacterium
GTGTTGGTCGAACTGAATGCTGAGCGAGAAAAACAGGGAGAAGAACCCTTTGCTAACCCTCGCAACGTAGCGGCGGGAGCGATCACGGTTCTGGATCCGCGAGTGTGTGCTGAAAGAAAGTTGCGGATGTTTGTTCACGGAATCGGGCATTGCGAGGGCCTGCAGTCAGACAATCACATCGATTTTCTGGAAGAGTTGCGAGGCTACGGTTTGCCGGCAACGCCGATGGTGAAAAAATTTGCCGACCTGGAACAAGCAATCGCTCATTGTGAAACGCTGATCGAACAATTGCACGATCTTGATTTCGAAGTCGATGGACTGGTACTCAAAGCCAACCGCTTTGATCAACGAGAGGAACTTGGTGTACGATCGAAAAGCCCTCGCTGGCTGATCGCCTACAAATGGGAAAAGTGGGAAGCCATCACCAGGCTCAATGCGATTTCTGTGCAAGTTGGTAAGACCGGCGCAATTACGCCAGTGGCGGAACTGGAACCTGTCGAACTGGATCGGACGATTGTCAGTCGAGCCAGTTTGCACAACGCCGAAGAAATCGAGCGTAAAGATATACGAGTCGGTGATGTGGTGGTGGTTGAAAAAGCCGGACGAATCATTCCGCATATTGTGCGAGTGGAAAAGCACAAACGAAAAGGCAGCTTGCGCAAGTACAAATTTCCAACGCAGTGCCCTGAATGCGAAACGGAACTGGTGAAGGACGAAGGCGGAGTTTACATTCGCTGTACGAACATTCATTGTCCGGCGCAGGTCCGCGAGCGGGTTCGATATTATGCCAGTCGTACAGCGATGGATATCGAAGGGTTGGGAGACAAAGTTGTTGAGCAACTGGTGTCGCAGGGGCTGGTTTCAGGTTACGGCGATTTGTACCGCTTGCAGGTTGAACAGGTGACAGAGCTGGAGCGAATGGGTAGCCGCTCGGCGACCAGCTTGATTCGCAACATTGATGGCAGTAAACAGCAGGGGCTGGCCCGCTTGTTGAACGCACTTTCGATTCGCCACGTTGGAGCTCGAGTAGCTTCGATTCTGGCCAGAGAGTTTGGCAGCATGGAAAAACTGCAGGCCGCGTCAGTTGAAGAATTGAATGCGGTCAACGAGATCGGTGAGATCATTGCCGAGAGTCTGTACGAATTTTTGCATGGAGAATTTGGGTCCGAAACGATCGATGACTTGCGAAAGCAGGACGTTAACATGGAAGCCGAGCAGGCGGCCGAACCGGTTAGCGACTCGCTCAAGGGGAAAACGTTTGTCGTGACGGGCACCCTGAGCAAATACACTCGGGATCAGATCAAGTCATTGATTGAGCAAAACGGAGGCAAGAACTCCTCCAGCGTGTCCAGCAAAACGGACTATCTGGTGGCTGGTGAGAAGGCCGGCAGCAAATTGGCGAAGGCCGAAAAAGCCGGTGTGGCTGTACTCAGCGAAGACGAGTTCGAACAACTGATCTCAGGCTGAATTCCGGCCTTCGGAAACGGATTCGCTGCCGACTAACGGGCCCCGAGTTTTTGATGAGTTGACCTGGTCCTCAAAATGCAGACTGCAACTGCCATCTTCACAGGGATCGGCGACCTGCCCCATTTTGTATCGACGTTTGGCAACCTGTCGATAGGCCCATTGCCACAACGGCAAGCTGAATGGAATGTGCATGATCGGCGCGGCAAGCCACAGCTTGGGTAACCTTCGAGTCAGGTATCGAAAGGCCGCGGCACCAGCAAACACTCGGCCATCGCTGGTAACCAGATACATCTGCTCCA
Source organism: uncultured Pirellulaceae bacterium (assembly GCA_964583205.1). Taxonomy (GTDB): domain Bacteria; phylum Planctomycetota; class Planctomycetia; order Pirellulales; family Pirellulaceae; genus CALMEE01. The sequence goes on from CAZOXC010000594.1 coordinate 1,767, forward strand.
TGAGTTCTTCATAAGTGACATCGGGAAGCAAAACGGAAACTTGCGCGTCGTGCAGCGACAGGAATGCCAGTCTGTTTTTGCCATCAAGTCGGTGGAGTCGCTGGACCTGTTTCGTACAGAATTTACAGCGGCCATCGTAAATCACGATGTCGCAATTTTGATTCTGAACTGGTTTCGGCAACTGGCTTTTCATTGTTTCGACTTGTTTGGGCGTTCGGTGGCCATTGGTCGGCGGCAAGTGTTCAGTGGCCAATACTCGACCTACCTAATCCTACCTTAAGTTTGGCCCGCAATTCGATTGGCCAGGTAACAGTAATTCGGCGTTTTGTGGCGATTCCGGTGAGAATTCGTCCGTGATGCCGGAATAATTGCCACAATTCAGGGTGGATCGATTCCACCCTTGCTCCAGGGATTGCAACGAAGAATTCGCCAGACGCCCTTCCAGCTACCTCGAATTGCTCCATACTTCCTGACGGCCTGGATGAAATACGAGCTGCAGGTGGGATCGAATTTACAACTGGGTCCCAGCCAGCGGCTGATATTGATTTGATAAAACCGAACCGCCAGGATCAGCAGCGTGGCTGGCAGTTGGAATATTTTCTTCAGCACAGAACTCAACACGGATTCAACACTTTCGTTGGATGCGTTCCAGCAGATTGATCAACGAGCGTCTGATTGCTTGATGATCGCAATTGGCGCCTTTCCGCGGTCGTACCACAAAATCCAGACCGTCCGGGATTCGATTTCTCTGAGTGCGAAAGGCTTCTCGAATGTGGCGTTTCCACTGATTGCGAACCACGGCATTTCCTACTTGTCGCGAGACCGACATTCCCATCCGACTGTGTTCGGTTCCGTTGACTCGCGCGGTTATCACCAGCACTTGATCCGCAGCATAGATCTTTGACCGATAGACTCTGGCAAAGTCGTCAGATTTTCGCAAGCGAATTGTTTTGGGGAATCGTTGTTGCTGCATCCTGACACACGTGTTAATTCACAAATTGGCCTCGCCGGAATCTACAGGACCAAGTCAGCCCGTATTTTGTTCGCAACGCGATATAGTTCGCAAAGTCTGCCCTGCCGGAGGTCAAACTACCATTGTAGTGATTTTCGAGGATCGTTGTCGGGCCAGCTTTGTTCAAGCTGTTGGATTGTCTGGCGATCTTCGTCAGAAATTTCTTCGGGCAATTGAATATGCAGGCGAGCAAACAA
>CAZOXC010000595.1:0-2972 GCA_964583205.1 uncultured Pirellulaceae bacterium
GCATTGTCGAGTAATCAGAATTGCCAAACAACGGTCGCATCTTAATTTCCATGGTCGCAAATTGATCAGTTGCACCTCGGAAAATCGGAACCATGATTTGGGTATCAGACGATACTGTTTTCTTGGTTTTCCACGCTGCAGAATGGTTTCCGACTTGAACTATCAGATCGCCGCTTTCACCGCGCAAGCCGATGGTTTGGATCTCGTGGTCTCGACTGTTAACCACGCTGAGATAATTTACCAGGCCATTGCGATCGTTACGATGAACGTAGTCAGTGACACCCAACGCGACCATTTCCGCAGTCTTGAATCTGGAAACTCGACGTGCCGTATCTTCGTCAGGAAGAATCCCAATCGCTGCTGCGAACATCAGTGCCGACATCAAGATGGACACCAGGCCCATCGCCAGTCGAAATCGGGTTGAAATAAATCGGAACATGGAATTTCCAGGAATGGATGAGGATTATCCCTCGACCATCGATTCCAATGATTCCCGTTCGCCGTTTTCGTCGTCCGAATATTGCAGAATTGGAAGTGGATCAAACGATTGCCACATCGGTACCGATGACATAAGGCTGGCGACTAACAAACCACCTCGAATCATCCAGACCACATATCCGACCGTCAACGCACCTGTGACGCCCGCAGCAGTCGCTACAGTCGCAGGTGAAAATTCGGTCATCTGGAAGTTCTCTCGAACATCGTCGAGGTTATCCCAGAGCTGATCCACCGTCTGAGTATAAAAATACAAGGGTGAATTCAGGGAACTGTCTCCAGCGTGATTCGCTGAGCCGATCGAGACGGTAGATTCAAAACTGAATCCGTCTCCAGCCACAAAATGATACGATGCACTAATGTCACTAATATTTTGTAGCTCTTCAAAGGACCGGATTGGTACCAAAAACTCATCGTCAGAATCGTTGCCATCGCTGCCATCGACACTGCTTTCCTGGGTAGAACCAGTCAATTCTGAGGGCGCTTGTTCAGATGACTCGGAACTCTCGGCCCTGGCGTCCGCTATCTTCATGCCCTCCTCTGACTCTTCGACGGTCTCTTCCTGTATTTCTTCCTCGATAGTCTCAGTAACCGTTACGTCAGGGTTCGTCTGGATTCCGGTCGGCACAACATCAATCGACAACAACCCAATTCCTCGGGCAAAACCGTCCGATACCACATAATTGATTTCCGACGTTCCTGCTGTTCCATCAGACACAAATTCAAACTGACCATTGCCGATCGATCGTATCTCACCGAAACTTGGGGCAAGGATTTCTACGAATTCCAATTCACTTGAGTCGACATCCGAGTCATTTGCCAACAGATCACTGATACTGAATACCAGCGTTTCCGAATTGAATAACGTCAAACGGTCAGGGGTAACTGTCGGCAAGTCATTGACAGGATCAATCGAAATATCCACGGTCGCTGTACTGAAGCCAGTCGAGTTTTCTAATCGGTAGGTAAACTGGTCAGTTGTGGATTCTCCGCCATCGTGAACATAGTTGAACGTTCCTGACTCGGACAAGACCAGCGTACCGTGACTGGGACCGGAAACGATCAACGTTTGTGCACCCTCAATTTCAAAGTCGTTACTTAACAGGTTGGCTGAAGACAATCGGCCGCCCTCAATGACTCCGAAAACATCTGCATTCGCAACAGGTGATTCAATGACAGAGCGCACATCAACCTGAATGACCCAGCTACTGGTATTGCCAGCATTGTCATCGGCGACGATTTCTACCGTGTACAAGTTGTCTTGATTAAAATCGAGCGGGTTATCCTGATCGGGAGCGTTCAGGAATTCCAAATGACCAGTCTGGGGATCAATAGTAAACAGTGAACCATCTTCACCGCCCTCGCCGATCAGATAGGAGATTGTTTCTCGCGGTTGGTCCAGGTCCTCTGCTACAAACTGAGTGACCTCGACCGTGTTTTCGTCAATTTCGAATTCGATCGGACTAACACGGATCGGTCGATTGTCGTTGAGCGGATCAACCACAACCTCAATTTCCTGTCTAATGGCACCACCGGATGCATCGCGAGCTTCGATCGTCAAGCGATAACGATTGTCGAGATCAACATCAGTCGGATTTTCAAAGTCTGGTGAACCGACAAATGACAACTCGCCAGTCAGCTCGTCCAGATAGAACTCCACCTGATCAACACCGTCAACGATGTGATAGGTCAGAGCATCGCCGTCGATATCCGATCCTTCGATGACTGAAATCACTTCATTGTGGTTCTCATCCACCCGGAACAGATCGCCTGAGTCCAGCGTGGGTGCAAAATTGACCGATTCAACATCCAGCCTGATACCCAGCTGCGTTCTTGATTCGCCATCTTCAACGTTGACTAAAAAGTCGGTCGATACATTTTGCCCTGCAGGCACCTGGTTTTGAACAGGAATGAATTCCAAATTCCTGATCGCAGCCTCGGCAATTTCCGGACCGACCAAACTCAGCTCCAGAACGCCCGGAGAAGTTTCCGAAAACCCAGATCTGGCAAGGCTGGCCGCTGAAAAACTTCCGTTGTCAGCCAAGTACTCAATTACCACGCTGACCTGATCGGTATCATCCTGATCGGAGATCTCGACTCCCGAGAACACAAAGGCCGTTTCCGTGTCGGAAATTGTTTGTCGAGGCTGGTCGATCGTCAATTCCGGTGCGTCATTGAGATCGTTTACCGAAACAGAAATGCTCTGAACGAAAACAGCTCCGGCCGAGTCTCGAACTTCAACTTGCAGTCGATAAGAATCTTTGCTTTCGAAATCAAGCACACCATCTGCAAGAATCAACCGGTCGCCATCTGGCCCACCGATCGAAAAGACGCTCGCATCCGGGCCGCCCACGATCGTGTAAGTCGCTGTGTCAGCGACGTCATTGTCAGCACGAGTCAACTGCCCCAAGGGTGCGCCCAGCGATGTATCTGTACACTCATCGACCGTAAACAAGGCAGGCTTGATCCCGGTTGGC
>CAZOXC010000596.1:0-2969 GCA_964583205.1 uncultured Pirellulaceae bacterium
TGGCTTTGGTTTTTCGAGCCTACGAAGCAGAAGCGTTCGTGATTCCAACCGGTTCAATGGCTCCTTCGCTTCAAGGGCAACACCGTGATATCCATTGCGAGCAATGCAATTATCTCTATCAAACCGGTGCCACTGGAGAAAGCTCCAGCGCGGCCCCCAACCAATTAAGTACCGTCCGGAGTACGTTTTGTCCGATTTGCCAATACAAAACGAAAATGAAAGAGGCAACCAACCCGAATCACAGTTCCAACAACGGAGATCGAATACTGGTCAACAAATTCGTTTACGATTTTGCAGAGCCTGAACGTTTTGACGTAATCGTTTTTAAGAATCCAAACAACGGCAAACAGAACTACATCAAACGTTTGATCGGACTGCCCGGCGAGAAGCTCTTCATCGAAAATGGGGATCTCTTCCGATACGAAAAAGTTGATGGGCAATCAGATGTCCCGACCATCATCCGCAAACCCAACCACAAATTGGATATCATGATGCAGTTAGTGGACGACACTAACCACATCCCTCAAAAAATGCATGATGTTGGCTGGCCACTTCGTTGGCAACAATGGAACGGGGCCAAAACTGAATCGAATTGGACCTCTTTCCTAGACGAGGGAAGGCCGATCTACGAAATCGACGCAGCAGACGAAACAAAGTGGCTGCGATACCGGCACCTTGTTCCCCTCTCTCGACAACGTCACAGCAAAGCCGAACCAATCTATGAATGGGACGATATCATCGATGGCAACCTGCCTAGACGAGTCGAAGGCAAAAATCCAATGGGTCGGTTAATCACCGATTACTACTGTTACAATCACAGTGAGATACGAAGAGTAGGTAATGGTCATCATTCAGATTCTGTAAACCAATATATTCCAAGCCCAGGTTTGGAGTGGGTTGGCGATCTCGGCGCCGAAATTTGGTGTGAAGCAAAGAGCAGCGAAGGCGAGTTGATTCTCGAAGTCGTCGAAGGTGGCGCAAAATTCAACTGCACAATCGACGTAAAAACCGGCGAAGCGACGTTGTCCAGCGACAGCAACCTAGTCGATTTCGTCGACAGCGACGGGAAATCGGTTGAAACTCCCTCTGCCCAAACCGAACTCACCGGCTCAGGCAAATACAGAATTTTTTTCGCTAACGTAGACGACCAAATACGATTATCTATCAATGAAAAATTTGTGGATTTTGATACGGCAACTTTTCTGCGCAACGAACGAGTGATGCCAACCTCCTTTCCCAACGACAAATCCAACTTGGGAGATGCGGAACCGGTCTCGATCGGAGCTAGGAACGCGAGTTTTGAAATCACTCGCCTCAAAATCCTCCGTGACATCTATTACACTTCACCGAAAAACCTTCATCCGAACTTCATCGACAACGAAACTGGCGCCCGTGATACCGAATTTGAAAAGATTGGGCGGTGGTTTGACAAACCTGATCTCTGGAGTTCGCCTTCGGCGATTGAATTTTTCAACTCGCGATTTCGAGACAAGCCCTACGCCTACGAATTGGAGGAGGATCAGTTCCTGCCAATGGGTGACAACAGCCCGGCCAGTCAGGATGGTCGTATCTGGAACGGTCCCAAATTTGTCGACCGCGAAATGCTAATCGGCCGTGCCCTGTTTATTTACTGGCCACACAGTTTGAATTCACCAAAATTTTTCCCGAATTTCAAAAAAATGAAGTTCATTCGCTAGAACATAAAACGGGTCAACCAAGGATGTTGGAGGCCCACACTATGTTCCAGCGACCAAAAAACACAGTTGCTAAAAGCCACGGAGGTCTTATGTCAATTCTGTCAGTCGAAGGACTCGTCAAATCGTATGGACGACGTCGTGTTGTCGACGGCGTTTCATTGGATGTCGATGCAGGTGAAATTGTAGGGCTGCTCGGGCCCAACGGCGCCGGCAAGACGACTACCTTCCGGATGATTTGCGGGATGACACGGCCAGAAAAAGGGCAGGTCTTTTTAAGAGACAAAAACGTCACGCGCTGGCCGATGTACATTCGCGCGCAAGACGGAGGAATGGGCTACCTGCCTCAACAATCCAGCGTTTTCGGAAAACTCTCTGCCGAAGATAACCTCCTGGGAATCATGCAATTGCTGAATTTTGACCGCAAACAACAACGAGAGCGATGTGACCAATTATTGGAAAAATTCAAAATCACGCACATTCGCAAAACGGCCGCGGGTCGACTTTCTGGCGGTGAACGGCGGCGGCTCGAGATTGCCCGCTGCCTCGTTTCCGATCCCGACATCATCATGCTCGACGAACCGTTTGCCGGTATCGATCCAGTAACCGTTCAGAGCATTCAGGTCATTATCTCAGAACTGGCCGAAGATGGGATCGCGATTCTGATTACCGACCACGCCGCGCGAGAGATCCTCCAGATTACAAATAGAACCTATGTTGTAAGCGAAGGCAAAATCCTTGTGAGCGGAACTACCGACGAAATCATACAACACCCAGAAGTCAAATCGAAATATCTCGGTGACATCGAACTACAGACCGCCAACGCACCCAGAGCCCCTAAAATCCAATTCACGAAAAAGAACCAGGCGGCAGCTGAAACCGTTCCAAGGCGACAGTCACCGTTTCGTAAAACAGATCTTTGATCCCGAATTCTGGACGCCAACTACGTTTTTGTCGTAGCCGATGTCGCCTAGACTTCGGGTGTGGCTGCCAAGAAGTTTAACCTTCGTTAAATTGCTACGTCTTCAGATGAGTTCGCCTGAACTCTGGCGATCCCAGCTACGTTTTTGCCGTAGCCGATGTCGAGATAAATACCGATTCAACGGTAGACCACGATTCCAATCAACAAAAAATGGACAACGACGATCAAATAGGTGATCAACTTGAATCCAGTTTTTTGCGTTTTGTGCCGAAAAAATTTCTGCCCAAACAGCGCTCCAGGCCAACCACCCAATAGCGCCAACGTGTGCAAAGTCTGTTCGGGTGTTCGCCAAC
>CAZOXC010000597.1:0-2965 GCA_964583205.1 uncultured Pirellulaceae bacterium
AGGGCAAAGCCAATAAAACTCGTTCCACGCGACCTCTCAGATCGAAGGCTCGCAAGCCAACATCGCAGCGTCGCGCGCTTGCCAAACGCAAGGCAACTGCCGACGTTGTGGAACGAGAATCAATCGACAGCGATAGTGAATTTGTCACGACGCGTCTGGATCGGATTGCCAGCAACTATGCCCAGATAGATGACTTGCTGGCCGACCTTGAGCAAAAACTGCCGGCGCTTCCGGATGCTCAGTCTCAGGAAACCGTTGACCCTCGATTGCCTCGCTGACTCTCTCAAACTGCATTTTGTCGCAAGGAATGAATGGCAACGCTGCATATCAAAAACGGCACCGTCATTGATCCGGCGAATGGTGTCGACCAACAAATCCAGGATCTGTGGATCAATGATGGTCGAATCGTCGATCCGCCCGGCGACTTGAATGCAGACCGGGTAATCGATGCTGGAGGAAAGGTTGTGATGCCGGGTGGGATCGATGTGCACTGCCATATAGCCGGTGCCAAAGTCAACGCGGCGCGCAAGCTCATGCCTGAGCGGATTCGTTCCAGTGCCGATGATCCGCAAGCCATCCTGATGACGACCGAACAAACGGGCTTGCGCTACGCAGGATTGGGTTACACCACGGCCTTCGATGCGGCGGTCCCGGCCGCACTGGCTCGACAAGCTCACATGGAATTCGAAGATACGCCTTGCATTGACAAGGGAATGTTCGTGCTGGCGGGCAACAACAATCTGTTGCTGGAGTGGATTCGACAAGGGGCTGATGAGCAAGTCAAAAATGCGCTGGCCTGGTTGATTGGCAAGACCGGCGCCTACGCGCCAAAGCTGGTCAATCCGGGCGGAATTGAAAAGTGGAAGCGAGACAATGTCAACGTTGTCGGTGGAATCGATACGGTTATCGACAATGATCGGCTGACGCCGCGCGCGATTATTCAAACGATTGCCAAAGCCTCCAACGAACTGGGGCTACCTCACCCGGTTCATATTCACTGCAACGATTTGGGCCGCGCGGGAAATTGGCGGACGACACTGGACACCATGCAATCGCTGGACGGGCTCAAGGCGCATTTGACGCATATCCAGTTTCACAGTTACGGTGGTGGCGATGACGACGATGCTTCTTTCGGATCGCAAGTCGCACCGCTGGCCGATTACCTGAACGCCCACGACAACCTGACTGTGGATGTCGGGCAGATTATGTTTGGCAAGACCGTAAGCTTGACCGGTGACGGAGCTTTGGGCGAGTATTTGTATCGCTTGAATGGTAACAAGTGGGTTTGTCACGATCTGGAATTGGAGGCCGGGTGCGGAATCAGTCCGTTGGTCTATCGCCAGCGAGATGCGGTCGCCGCATTGCAGTGGATGGTTGGGCTGGAGTGGTTTCTGCGAATTGAAAATCCCTGGAAGATTTGCTTGAGTACCGATCATCCCAACGGCGGCTCGTTTTTGGCCTACCCGCAGATCATCGCTTTGCTGATGAGTGCCGACAAACGCAAAGAGGTTCTTGCGAAGTTGAATTCTCGGATGCTCAAGCAAAGCCAACTGCCCGAAATGGATCGCCAATACTCGCTATTCGAAATTGCCGTGATCACTCGAGCTGCTCCGGCAAGAATGCTGGGTTTGAAAAGCAAAGGGCACCTGGGCGCAGGCGCCGACGCGGACATTACGATTTACGAACCTCAGGATGACATTGAACAGATGTTTCAGTTGCCCGAGTATGTCATTAAATCCGGGCAAGTCATGGTCGAAGGCTTCGCCGCCAGGTTGCGGCCAGATACTCGAGTGATTTCAACTCGACCCGAATACGATCAGAAAATTGAAGAGTCGATTGCAAAGGCCATGAGTTAACAGTCAAGCGCCGATTAGTCAGCGCCGATCATTCGTTCAAGCGATTCATGATTCGAGCCAACTGGAATTGCAAATTCTGAGGCAGGATGGCAATCAGGCAGTCGTACTTGTCCTGAAAAGAAACGATCGAGGTGGGAATTTTGGCGGTAGCCGAACCCAGTTGGCTTTGCAGAACATTCAAAAGTTGCTCTTCACTCAGCTTGATGTTTTCAAATGCAGACATTGGATAAATTTCGATATCCATGTGGTTGAGGAATGAATCGCGAGATGTAATCACGATCAAATCTTCACTGAGGATTCGCCATTGTGTACGCATCGCATGGCAAATGTCGTTCAGCATTTCGCTGAGCGAACGGCCGTCCGGATTCCAGGGAACCAACGTGTCGGGGTTCCAACCTTCCTGCGCCAGACGATTCCAGTCAACGAAAATCGAGATGTTGTGTTCTTGTTCAATCAGTTCAGTGATTTTTTCAAGTCGAATGTCGAGAACAAAACTGCCTTCAAGTTTTATCTCGTCGAATTTGCGGCGTTGGCGATACAGGACCTGGCTGCCTTGCAGCGCTGTTTCATTCGATTTGTCGCGATTCAATTGTTCGGCATAACTCAATTTTTGCATCAGGCGATTGACCAGGACCTGAGTTCGAGGCGGCGCGCGGCATACCAATTCTTTGTCGACCACATCGACGGCTGCCTGACCGCCATTGACATCCCAGACATCGGGATGGATCGACTTTTCAATCGACTGTACCAGGCCCGCGAATTCCTCGTCACTGAACGTGTCAGCGGCAGGGATCGTATAGTTGGTTTGAACCGAGTCGCCGTATCCTTCGATAACCGCGAACGCTCCCTGGCCGATTGGCACAAATTGCAAACCAAACGGCTTCAAGTTTTCATTGGCAAGTTCGCTGACCGATTTTTCGATGGCCTCGACTTCGACCATCTGACGAATCAGTTCGCCCGTCAATTCGATACTCTCAACATCAATCGTCACGGGAACACGCGACAGTTGATAAATTTTATCGGCCAGACCTCGCAGCGTTTTTTTGGTGCGGAGTCCGTGGATTAACAAGTTCGTTTGTTTGTCCAAGTCGATCTCGAACGATTCGGGC
>CAZOXC010000598.1:0-2964 GCA_964583205.1 uncultured Pirellulaceae bacterium
GAACGGCCGAAGCCGACAAGCGGATTGAACGAGTATTATTCAATGACCCCGCAACCGGCGTCATGCGACATGCGGATGCGGGGTACGAAGACGCGGTCGAGTGCGCTCGTGAAAACAACCTCGATCTTCCGATGGTCGAGTAAGGGCAGGGTAATGGCAATCAAATTTCGCGCCGGCGAACTTACGCTGGAGCAACTTTTCGAATTCATCGAGGCCGGGCAGGTTCAGGTCGACCTGTCAGCGGACTCGATTCCGGCAGTTGAAGCGTCTTTCAAGACCGTTCAACATGTGCTGGCTGAACAGCAAACCGTGTACGGGATCAACACCGGCTTCGGGTTGCTCGCCAAACAACGGATCGACTCTGCGGACTTGCAACAACTCCAGGTAAATCTGGTATTGTCGCACGCAGCCGGCACCGGACCCAATCTCGATGACGATGTTGTCAGATTGATTCTACTGTTAAAGCTGAACAGCCTGGCTCGAGGATTCTCTGGCGTGCGGCCGGTGGTGATCGAGTACCTGCAACGCATGTTGAACGCCGACATTTTGCCTTGCATTCCAGCCAAAGGATCGGTCGGCGCCAGCGGTGATCTGGCACCCCTGGCTCACATGTCCTGCGGTTTGATTGGCGAAGGCAACGTCCGGGTCAATGGGCAGGAGCTTCCGGCAACCGTTGCATTGAAAAACATCGGCCTTGCTCCTTTGGAACTGGGGCCCAAAGAAGGACTGGCTTTACTCAATGGCACCCAGGCTTCCGCCGCCCTGGCACTGATGGGACTGTATCAGACCTGGCAGGTTTTCTCGGCGGCAATCGTTGCCGGCGCGATGTCGGTCGACGCTTGCATGGGCAGCGACACGCCGTTTAATCCCCGCCTGCACGAAATCAGATTGCACCAGGGACAGATCGATTGTGCCAAGGCCTATCGCGACTTGCTGGCCGGTAGCGAGATTCGTAAATCGCACGAGTCCACCGATGTTTGCGATCGAGTCCAGGATCCTTATTCACTGAGGTGCCAACCTCAAGTCATGGGTGCCTGCCTGCAACAAATCCGTTTTGTTGCCCAGTCGCTGGTGAACGAAGCCAACGCCGTTTCCGACAATCCTTTGGTGTTTGCGGACGATCAACAAATTTGCTCGGGCGGAAATTTTCATGCGGAGCCGGTCGCCATGGTTGCCGACAATCTGGCCTTGGCAATTGCCGAGATCGGGTCCATTTCAGAACGCAGAATTGCTTTGCTGATCGATGGGAACTTGAGCTCCCTGCCTCCCTTCCTGGTTGAGAATGGCGGGCTCCATTCCGGGTTCATGATCGCGCAGGTCACAGCCGCGGCACTTGCCAGTGAAAACAAATCGCTGGCCCACCCCGCGTCAGTGGACAGTATTCCTACATCCGCTAACCAGGAAGACCATGTGAGCATGGCCACGTATGCCGCTCGAAGATTAGGTGAGATGGCGATGAATACAGGCAACATCGTGGCCATCGAAATTTTGGCGGCGGCACAAGGAATCGATTTCCGAGCACCCCTGAAAACTTCGCAGCACTTGCAACTGGCCCATCAAACTATTCGCGAGCAAGTTCCTTTCTACGACAAGGATCGCCTGTTCCAACCCGACATCGAGTCGATATTGGGGCTGCTCCGCGATGGCAAGTTTTCCAGTTCGAATTACCCGCTACCTGAAATGGCTTAGTGTGTTCAAGATCAAGTGTTCAAGATCAAGTGTTACGCGTCTAGTATTGAGGCTCACACTATTGCGGGCTCAGGATTGAGGACACAGGATTGAGGGCTTGGTTGTAAGCGATTAATATTCAGCAATCAGTACTCAGAAAATTCGTTCGCAGTTGCCTGCCAACATCTGACGATCAAGCAAACCAACCCGATAATCAATCAAGGAAATTTTCATGAAAGCCAGTTGGAACGGAACCACGATCGCCGAAAGCGAAAACACTGTAGTTGTGGACGGCAACCATTATTTCCCACAAGACTCATTGAATATGGATTACTTTCAGCCAAGTACTCACACGACAGTGTGTGGCTGGAAAGGCACGGCCAGCTATTTTGATGTCGTTGTTGACGGCCAAACCAACCAGCAGGCCGCCTGGTGTTATGTCGAACCCAAGCCAGAAGCTGCCAACATTAAGGGCCATGTCGCGTTTTGGAAGGGCGTTGAGGTGGCATAAACATGGGTTAACCGGTGCTTGTCGCCAATGCCGGCCCTCGATGAACTGGAGAAAATTGACTAAAATCAGCGTTTTCAAACAACTCTGATTTGGGCAAATTCATGCCAGGTAAAGATAAAGTCTTAATCGCCAACGGCCAGGGATTCTGGGGCGACAGTATCCTTGGTCCAATTCGACTCGTTAACGAAGGTCCACTCGACTATTTGACATTGGACTATCTGGCCGAAGTCACCATGAGCATCATGCAGAAGCTCAAAAGTCGTAACCCCGACGCCGGTTACGCCACCGATTTCGTGCGAATGGTAAAACGAGTCCTGCCACAGTGCCGTGAAAAAGGGATCAAGATCGTTGCCAATGCCGGTGGCGTGAATCCGCAAGCTTGTCGCAAGGCCGTGGCCGAAGTGGTTCGCGAACTTGGAATCAGCGGAGTCAAGATTGGTGTCGTTGAAGGTGACGATATCATGGCGGACCTGCAATCGCTGATCGATGGCGGCGAAGAACTTCGCAACATGGATAATGGCGAGTTACTCGCGCCCTTCCTCGACAAAGTAAAAAGTGCGAACGTTTATATCGGTGCCGATGCGATCGTGGAAGCTTTGAAACAAGGCGCTGATATCGTGATCACGGGTCGAGCAACCGATCCTTCCGTAGTCGTTGCCCCAATGGCCTACGAATTCGGCTGGGACCTGAACGACCATGACCTGATCGCCGCCGGAACAGTGGCCGGTCACATTGTCGAATGTGGAGCACAATGCACGGGCGGTAACTTTGTTGGCTGGAAAGAC
>CAZOXC010000599.1:0-2961 GCA_964583205.1 uncultured Pirellulaceae bacterium
GGCCGGGGTGGCTTCTCTTTAAACCCTCGGTTGACTCGCCCTTCATACCGCCCGGGTCGACCCACGATGTGCAAGATCCAGCCACCGACGCCCCAAAATTCAAAGCGTTCTCAAAGCGGGTACGGCCCACGAACCTGCCGGTCATGGATGTTGCATAGACACCTCTCAAGGGAGCGATTTCGGAAAGTTGATCGGCAACCGAAACGTCGCCCCAGTCTCCGGCGTGCCAGATCTCGTCACAATCCGAGAGGCTTTTCAAGATCACATTGTCCATATGACCGTGGGTGTCTGAGATCAATCCGATATTCATCCTGTCTACTTCGCCTGCCGCAGTTTAGCTCGAATTTGTTCCAACCGTTCGATCAAATCGGCCTCGAACCCACGATCGACGGGCACATAGTATTCTCGCTCCACTCCCAGATAATCCTGAGCCGCCACTCCGTCGGATTCATTGTGCGAATACTGATAATCGCTTCCGTGATCAAGTTCTTTGGAACCTGTATAGTGCGCGTCTCGCAATGCTCTGGGAACCGGGAGCACTCGACCTTCACGGATGTCCTGTCGGGCCATACTGATTGCCCGAGTCGCTGCGTTGGACTTCGGCGCACAGGCCAGGTAAGCCACAGTCTGTGCAAGAATCAATTGAGCTTCCGGCAAACCAACTTGCTCACAAGCCGTAAAACAGGATGTCGCCATCTGCAATGCCTGCGGGTCCGCGTTTCCGATGTCTTCACTGGCAAGGATCGTTAACCGGCGACACAAAAACCGGATATCTTCGCCACCTTCCAGCATCCTGGCCAGCCAGTAAATGCCCGCATCAACATCGCTGCCTCGAATACTTTTGATCAAGGCGCTGGCACAATCATAATGTTCATCGCCGCTCGCATCGTATTGCGCACCGCTTTTGCAGCTCGATTCCCTGATCAGTTCCTGGTTAAGTTGCACCGGCACGTCGCTAGAAGACAGTACGGCGACCTCCAATATTCGAAGAGCCTGCCGAGCGTCTCCGTCGCAAATCCCGGCAACTTGTTCGAGTGCCCCGGCCTCTACTTCGATCGAATAGTCGGCCAGTCCACGAGGATCCTCGATCGCACTCTCCAGCAGGCCGACGATATCCTGAATCGACAAAGGCTCGAATTGAAAAACAGTACTGCGACTGATCAAGGCATTGTTGATGGCGAAGTAAGGATTGGAAGTCGTTGCACCAATCAAAGTCACGATTCCGTTTTCCACATCGGACAACAATGCGTCCTGCTGGCTGCGATTGAATCGATGAATCTCGTCGATAAACAACACGGTACCCTGCCCCGAAGCGGCCAGTCGATCATTGGCCTGCGCAAGAACAGCTCGCAAGTCCTTCACTCCATGGGTGACTGCATTGAGTTGCCTGAAGTCTCTTTTCGTTTCCGTTGCCAACAACCTTGCCAACGTGGTCTTGCCGGTTCCAGGTGGGCCAAAGAAAATCACCGATCCCAATCGATCCGATTGGATCAGCCGGCGCAACAACTGCCCTTCGCCTAACAAGTGTTGTTGACCTGCGAACTCATCCAACCGCTCGGGTCGCATGCGAGCTGCCAGAGGCTTGGCTCGATCGACGTTTTGCCTTTCAGCTTGTTCAAATAGCGACATTCAACAGAACCATTTGCGATTGAGAGGGTAGTTTACGTCCACATGCGATCAGTAACATAAAAGTGAACCACCTCATGTTAACAAATGCTCAGCCTCAGCGGAAAACCCCCGCAAATCCGAGGTGAAGAATGCATGCCGGGCCTCTCGCAGGAAACTTCAGCAAAAACACGGTTGGTGAAGGTGCTTAACGGGTAATCAAGAAAGTCGCCAACATGGCAAACCACACTACATCCAGAAAATGCCAATATCCGGCACAGTTGTCGACGGCCCAATGCCGCTCGTGATCATAGCGATTACGATAAGCTTGAATCAGAACGTAACCCAGGTAGATCATTCCACCAATCACATGCAAAGCGTGCACGAATGCCAGTGTGCAACTCAGACCGTAGACTTTGGTGCTGCCATCAAGCTGGGTAAAGTGAATTTGCAGCAAGTGATTCATGCCGAACAATTGCGCGATGACAAAAGCCGATGCGGCGACCATTGCCACCAGCAGCCAACGACGAAATTCAACAATCCGCTGGCGATGAACCAGCCAAACACCTCGCTGCAGACAAACACTGGCCACAATCAGAAACGCGGTACTGACCCAGAACGAAGCCGGCAGTGAAAGCTCAACGTAATCGCGTTTGACTGGCTGAAATGCCTGCACCCTGATGATGCAATAGGAAACCAATGTGGCCAGAAAAAAAACACCCAGCGAAGCGATAAACAGAAAGAACACCCACTTCGCCTGACGAAGTTCTATTCGATTTTTCTGCAGGACTAAGGCGTTCTTAAGCATTTGAGCTACATATCAACTCGGGACGATACAACTTCAAACCGAGCAGTCGGGTCATCGTCCATGAGTTGTGCAGTTTCCGTCGGTCGATTCTTGACCGGGAAGTCTTCCTTGTCCTGTTTGTAATTATCGGTATCGATAAGCAGCATTCCAATAAACAGAACCACAAACAGGACCGAGCCCAGGAACATCAGAATATTGAAAGACTTTTCCCACCACATGTGCATAAAAAACGCCATCACCAGGGCACCCTTCAAAGAAGCAATGCCCATCGCCACCCAGATATCCAATTGCCCAAGCGGAAAATCATTCAAGACCACCGTGATGACGGTCAAAAACACCAGCGCAAAAAATGTGCCGTACAGTAATTTCAATGGAGCAGGATGCGCGAACCCGTGATCGCCGTGCCCATGATCGCCGTGCCGGTGTGCGTCTTGATCGTTCGCTTGATTTTCGTGATGGTCAGCCATCGCAGTTTTACCTTGTACTAGTTGATCAAATATAAAAGTGGGAACAGGAAGATCCAGATCAAGTCGACCAAGTGCCAATAC
>CAZOXC010000600.1:0-2958 GCA_964583205.1 uncultured Pirellulaceae bacterium
CATTTGGCCCGCTTACTGTACCGTAAACATTTCCCGCTTGCCAAAAAGAACTTTATTGTCGGCAGCCGTTTTTTTCCCGGCTGTAAGAGACTTGACCAACCGCTTGCCAAATCGATTGACGATTCGGAATACGATTCTGCAGATGAAGCGGCCGTTATTTTTACCACTGGCAGCACGGGGCCCTCGAAAGGCGTCTTGTACACACAAGGTAATTTTGTGCGGCAGGCGTTCGAGATCAGAGACTACTTTGAAATCCCGCCCGGCGGCGCGGATATATCTGGATTCCCATTGTTCGCCTTGTTTAACTCGGCGATGGGCAAGACCACCGTGTTTCCTGAAATGGATTTTACTCGACCAGCGGAAGCCGAGCCCGACAATATCATCGACGCCGTGGAGCATTGGCAAGCCGATCAATTGTTTGGCTCTCCAGCTTTGCTCAATCGACTGGGGCAGTATTGTGAATCGAATCGAATTCGACTCACTACGGTGAAGCGAGTTCTTTCGGCCGGAGCACCGGTTCCGCCTCATGTCCTGCGCCGCATGAAGGGAGTGATCTCGACTGATGGCGATGTTTACACTCCTTACGGGGCAACGGAAGCTCTGCCAGTCGCTTGCAACAGCGCGTCGGTGGTGATGCAGGAAACGGAACAGATCACTAACCGCGGCGGTGGTACTTGTGTGGGCGGTCGGTTCGAGGGGATTAACTGGCAAGTCATCCAGATCACCGATGAGCCGATCGAACAGATGCAGCAAGCAGCAATTCTGAAGCCGGGTGAAATAGGAGAACTCATTGTTCAAGGCCCGGTCGTGACTCGCCGCTATGTGACTCGAACGGATGCAAATTCTTTGCACAAGATCGTTGACGGTGAAAAGTTCTGGCATCGCATGGGGGACGTGGGCTATTTTGATGAGCAGGACCGGTTCTGGATGTGCGGTAGAAAGTCTCATCGAGTGGTCACGGCCGAGGGCACTTTGTTTACGGTGCCATGTGAAGCCATTTTTAATTCGCATCCGTCAATTTACCGCTCGGCTTTGGTGGGGATCGGTCCCGACCAGGCCAGGACGCCCGTGATTGTTGCCGAACCCTGGCCGGAATTCTGGCGGGAAGATCCGGAGGAGCAGGGGCAGTTGATCGCTGAATTGATCCAGTTGGCCAAGTGCAGTGTGGTAACCAATTCGATCGAGCGAATTTTGTTGAGGCAGAAACTACCCACCGATATTCGACACAACTCGAAAATCTTTCGAGAGCAGCTTGTTGGTTGGGCTACCGAACGGGTGGCAAATCGAGACAATGAGTAGATGACGCTTCAAACCGACTTGGAAAAGTCTGCAGCAGCCTCGGCGGGCCGAATTTTTAACAATTCCGGCCGCTACTAAGAGGCTGGGTTTCAAAGCGCATTCTAGAAACAACAGTTCTGCATCGATATTGATAAGACCAATGACCAAATCAAAAATCATCTACACCAAAACCGACGAAGCGCCGTTTCTGGCGACTCATTCTTTGTTGCCCATCATCCAGGCGTTCACCTCGGTCGCCGGTATTGAAATCGAGACTCGGGATATCTCTCTGGCAGGGCGAGTGATCGCTGTGTTCCCTGAGCGTTTGACTGATCAGCAAAAAGTTGGTGACGCGTTGAGCGAGCTGGGTGACATGGCGAAAACTCCACAAGCCAACATTATCAAGCTGCCCAATATCAGTGCCTCGATCCCGCAACTGAAAGCCACGATTCAGGAGCTGCAGGAAAAAGGTTTTGACCTGCCTGACTACCCCGACAAACCAGCGTCAGCCGACGAAGAAGAAATAAAGGCTCGCTACGACAAAATCAAAGGTAGTGCGGTTAACCCGGTTCTTCGCGAAGGCAATTCCGATCGCCGCGCTCCAGTGGCCGTCAAGAATTATGCCAAAAAGCATCCGCATTCGATGGGCGAATGGTCAAGTGATTCGAAGACCCACGTGGCCACGATGGGTCAAAATGATTTTCGCTCCAATGAGAAGTCAGTCACGCTGGATAAAGCTGGCAAAGTAAAAATTGAATTCAGCGATGCGGCTGGTAACGTGACCTTGCTCAAGGACTATTTTGAAGTTCAGTCGAGTGAAGTTCTGGATTCGAGCTTTTTGAGTGTCAGTGCGTTGCATTCTTTCCTGGAGCAGGAAATTGCCGATGCCAAGGCACAGGGCGTGTTGTTCTCGTTGCACATGAAGGCCACCATGATGAAGGTTTCCGATCCAATCATCTTTGGCCACGCCGTAAAAACGTTTTTCAAGAATGTGTTTGAAAAGCACGGCGCTGCGCTGCAGACTGCTGAGGTCAATGTGAACAACGGGCTGGGGAATTTGTTGAGTGGAATTTCCGGCTTGCCCGAAGAATCCCGGCAGCAAATCGAAAGTGATGTGCAAGCCGCCTATCAGAATGGTCCCGATGTTGCGATGGTAAATTCGGACAAGGGCATTACCAACTTGCACGTGCCCAGCGATGTGATTATCGACGCGTCGATGCCCGCCATGATTCGCAGTTCGGGACAAATGTGGAACAAGGATGGCAAACTTCAAGATACCAAGGCTGTGATTCCCGACAGCAGCTACGCGGCACTGTACCAGGCTACGGTCGAATTCTGTAAGCAGAACGGCGCCTTTGATCCGACCACGATGGGCACGGTGCCTAACGTCGGCCTGATGGCACAAAAAGCAGAAGAATATGGTTCGCATGACAAGACTTTCGAAGTGGCCAGTGCTGGTACCGTCCGGATCGTTGACCAGGATGACAACGTTTTGACAGAGCACGCTGTCGAGGCGGGTGATGTCTGGCGAGCTTGTCAGACAAAGGACGCGCCGATTCGCGATTGGGTCGGACTGGTTGTGCGGCGAGCTCGCGCGACGAATTCTCCGGCAGTTTTCTGGTTGGACAAGGATCGAGCACACGATTCACAGTTGATCGCAAAAGTCGAGGAGTATTTGAA
>CAZOXC010000601.1:0-2952 GCA_964583205.1 uncultured Pirellulaceae bacterium
AATGTGCTTGGGAATGTTCCCTGGACGAGCCGGTCGTTATGTACGACTGCAACCCGATCAAAAACGGTACCGGCTTTGTCGATTTCCACGATCCAGTGACCAAGTTGTCAAAAATGTATGGTCGCGATATCAACATTTATGATGTGGCTCTGGAGTTGGGACTGCCTGGTTCGGAAGCCGAAGCCGAAGCACGCGGCATGAAAACGGTTGAACAATTGAAGTTCATGTGCGGGCTCAAGCAGTTCGAAAACCTGGGGCTGGCCAGTCTGGCTCAGGAGGGTGGCACGATCACTCGTTTGGCCTGGGAGAACGCCTACGGTCGAGTGGCTCGTGAAATGGGAAGTGGAATTCCTGTGACAAGGATTCAGGACTGAGTTTTAAAATTAAACTGTTCGTCGCTGCAAACCGCGGCGGCGAATCTTTTCAACAATAAACATACGGCGATAAAATGAAAACGATAAAACCAGCTTTGATGTTCGGCGTTGCGATCTGCATGCTGGCCGGACTCAATAACAACTCGATATCCGCTTTTGAAACCGGTGCAAACGGAAATCGTCCCAGCGCACCGGAAACCGAAGCTGTTGTTGCCCAGAGTATGAATCGAGTGGCCAAGGCAGTATTGGGATTCCTGGATGACGAAGGTCTGCCACACAAAATGATTCTGGGGGACATCAGCAGTCTGCCCAAACTCAAAGCCAGTGGCGGAACCGAGATTCGTCGAGTGCTGGTGATTGCACTTGAAGAAGCCGGGATCGAAATGGATGACGATGCTCCGACTCAACTGATGGGTCGTTTCAATCTGGTCGAGGGCCGCGCTCATCCGGATGATGACTTCGATTCACTGGGCATGGAAGTGGATTTGCAGATCCTGGACGATAACGGCAGCACGCTGGCCGAACCGGAAATCCGAGTTTGGGGTAAGCAAGTTCTGCAGATCGCAGGATTGAATGTCGACATTCCGACCAAGGGCACCGAGAAGGCTCGTCAAAAGGAAATTATCCGTCAATACAAAGAGCCGGATACCAAGATCGAGACCAATCAGATCCGCACGAAAAATCCGTTTTCCATGGAGATCCTGGTAAGTAATGGCGGACGACATGATACTCGCGAGCCCTACCTCGACAAAAAAGGTCGACCGTTTGTTGACCTTCACTTGCGGGAGGAATACATCGTGCGGCTGTACAACAAAGCCGATCATGAAGTGGCGGCGATGCTGGTGATTGACGGAGTCAACGTCTTTATTAACTCGAAAGAGGAAGGCGTAACTCCCGACAGTAAATTTATCATCAAGCCCGGTACTTTTATCGATGTTCCCGGCTGGTTTATTACCAAACACAACTCCAAGGCATTTGAAATTTCCGGATTTGAAGGAAGTGTGGCCGAAGGTGCTGGCGAGCATATCAGTAGTTCAAACATCGGTACGATTACGGCTACATTTCAGGCTTGCTGGGAAGCCGGTGGCAAGCGACCGGCTGATGAACCGGGCGGCAACCCCAAAGGCGGCAAGGCCACCAAGGCCGGTCGCGACCTGGAAAAGGAATATGCCGTTGTGGTTAGAGATTTCGGCGTCGTTCGCTCGACAATCTCGGTTCGGTACGACCGGTAGTGTTTGCGATTGGCGGCTAAGTTGATTTAGAACCAGGCCGATCGTACAAACGGTCGGCCTTTCGTTTGCGCGAATGTCACTAGAGAGAGTGTAAAACCGGTTGCGAAAGTTCGTAGTACCGCCTTCAGGCGGAAGAACACGGATTCCGGCCACAGCCGGCACTGCAAACCTGGGTTTTGAAAGTCGCTAGATAGAAGGAACGAGTATTGAAATGCAAAAAACTATTTTAACGTTGATGTCCGCGTTGGCGATGTTGATCGGTTTCGGAATCCAGGGATCCGCCAACGAGTCGGAACCAGTCGTGCAGCGGGCAATGAATTCCGTTGCAGAACGAGTGGCTGAATTTCTCGACGATGAGAATATGCAAAAGTCAATTGCTGTTGGCCAGTTGCAGGGGATCCCGCTGAACCTTAAATCGAGCGGCGGAGTCGAATTGCGACGCGCATTGATCCACGCGATGGAAGCTCAGGGGGTCGAAGTCGATGATGACGCTCGGACCAGTATGTTCGGCAAGTTTAAGTTGGTCGAAGAGAAAGAGCACTTTGACGATGACTTTTTGACACTGGGAATACAGGTAGACCTGGAGTTCTTCGATGAAAATGGCAGCGAAATTCAGGTCGAAGAATTTAAAATATGGGGTCGTCAGGTTTTGCAAATCGCTGGACTCAATGTCGATGTCCCCTCGGATGTTTCACCCGAGAAACAGGAACGAGAAATCATTCGGCAACGTAAAAACCCCACAACCAAGGTCGACGCGGATGGCGTCGTTCGAAATGAAAATCCATTTGGAGTGCAAATTCTTGTGAACGATGGAGGTAGAATCTCCAGCCGGGCTGCCAAACTGGATTCTCGTAAACGTCCGGTTGTCGAGCTGTTCAGCTCCGAAGAATATGTCGTGCGGTTACACAATGATGCCGATTTCGAAGTGGCAGCTAGCCTGGTGATCGACGGCGTTAATGTTTTTGAGATGGCCGAAGATGGTTCAGTGGAAAGCAACAGTCGTTTTATCATTCAGCCCGGTAAGCATATCGATATTCCGGGTTGGTTTATCAACACGAAGCAAACGCGTGCCTTTGAAATCTCAGGATACGAAGGAAGTGTTGCCGAAGCTGAAGGAATTGCCGCCAGCAGTCTGAATGTTGGAACGATTTCAGCCGCCTTCCAGGCAAGTTGGGAAGTGGGTGGCGAGCGTCCCGACGACGAACCAAGGGGGAATCCCATGGGTGGCGCGGCAACCAAGCTGGGTCGCGAAATCGAAAAGGAATACCAGCCCGTGGTCCGTGACTTTGGCAAAATCCGCTCGACAATCAGCGTGCGTTATGACAGGTAATCGAGAACTGAGCCTT
>CAZOXC010000602.1:0-2946 GCA_964583205.1 uncultured Pirellulaceae bacterium
TCTGGCTCCTGTCCGATAGCAATCCCCTGCCCCAGTAAAATCGCGGTGAGTAAACAGGCCTGTGAGCAAAGCATTCCAAGACACTTGATTGAACGCGTGGGAAGATGCATTTCAGTTTCCTCGTTGTTTGTTTTCGAAGCCGCTATTAGAGCAGATGATAATTCAAAAGGGAAAGTCTCTGAAATTCCCGCCAGACTGCAGCCGTTTATTCAGGCGGAATTGCCAGGAATTACTCTGGTCCGGGAATGTTTCTGCGCAACACGAAAAAGCCGCTGCCGCACTTGAGCGCGATCAATATATTGCAAGTCAACATGATCCAAACGGTAAATGTTGAATTGCAACAGGTATCAATCAGTAACGCCAGGTAAACGAAAAACCGTGGGCGGACGATCCAGGAGTAGGGAACCTTCAATGCGTTTCGCACCATCGCCATGGCGACCAGGATCGAGTAAACAAAAATGTAAATCGCTCCGGTCGCGATGTGAAAGGTCGTCGGCTGGCCAATCATCCAGGCGATCGTCGTTGCGGTAACGATCAATTGATCTGTAAACGTATCCGTAAAACTGCCTCGCGCCGAATCGACCTTCTGATGTCTGGCCAGTGGCCCGTCGACACCATCCAGAATCACATGAAGTGCCAGACAAGTCAGCGCGATCCAGCGATAGCCTGTCAGCCAGCAAGGAACAAACAGCAGGCCGATCAATCCCGCCAGCAGGGTGATCGAATCCGGCGTTACCTTGAGTCTGGTCAACACAACCAGCAGCGGGTGAAGCATTCTGGCTCGCAACCGTTGCCCCAGTTCCATCCACTGACGTTCGCCTTCCGAATACACATCAGACTTGTCGTTGCTGAAGTTGTCGGGCTCATTCATTTCAAAACTCGAACTCGACCGGTTCGAATGGAACATGTTTTAGCGCTGCACCGGGGTTGAAAAACCGGATGCCGTTATATTCGAGCCCGTCAATGCGAACGTGGGTGTGCCCAAAGTAGACACGCTTGACCTGCTGCGATTCAATTTTATCCAGATCGGGAATCGCTCGAGCCAGTAACTTGCAAGTTTCCGCTGGTTTGTGTCTCAGCCCGGGCACGGTGCGATGCAGTCGCAGCATCACCACCAGATCGTATGCTCGATGAGCGAACCATGATCTGGTTTCTTCGGATTGAAACTTTGAACGGTAGCTGGCGACCCCTTCCAGGCTGCCGCTATCCAGAATGTCACCATGCAAGAACAAATTATTTCCCAGTTGCCAATGGTGCTGCGACCAGGCGAAGCGAGGTTCTCTGCTGGCCAGATTTTCCAATTCCCTGGCAAAGTTTGTGTGGCAATCATGATTGCCCAGCAAGTAATGAATTCGTGACTGGCCGGTCGCTTCCAGCAAATCGGACAACCATTTCTTTGCTGCCGTCAGCGTTTTCTCAAACGAGCCTCGATCACTCCAGCGAAAATCAAACACGTCACCGCCCAGCACGATCAGGTTGTCAGTCGACCGATAAGGTCGCAACAATTCAATGACATCCAAACTTTTGTCACTGCGAGGGCTGAACAAGTGAAAATCAGAAACAAAAACTCCTGTTGATTTTCCTCTCATTGAGTGGCTCTGATCTGTTTCATTGCTAGGCAAACAAATCCATGATGGGCGCGCCTTTGTCAGCAACTTTGAACGGTCGCATGGAAGGCGAGAAAACTTCTTCGTCCAGTGGAATTCCCATCGCCTGTGCGATCGTGGCATTGAAATTAGGGATCTCAACTTTATCCTCGATCACCTCGCGGCCCTCTTCGTCAGTTTTGCCATAGCGAAAACCGCCCTTGATTCCGCCGCCCGCCAGCAAGCAACTGAAAGCCTGCGGATAATGATTTCGACCGTTGTTGCGAGCGACTTGAATCGTCGGAGTGCGACCAAACTCGGTCGCCACCACAACCATCGTTTGCTGCAACATGCCTTTGGAATCCAGATCCGCCAGCAGTGCCGCCAGCGCTTGATCAAGCACCGCGCCACGCTCCTGAACATTACCAAAGTTGTCATTGTGGGTATCCCAGCCACCATAATCCACTTCGATAAAGCGGACTCCGTTTTCAACCAGGCGTCGAGCCAGCAGACAGGCCTGGCCAAACGGATTGCTGCCGTAGGATTGCCGAGTCGTTTCTGATTCGCGGGTCAAATCGAAGGCCTTCAAGTCCTCGCTTTTCATCAAGCGAACTGCTTCGTCATACATTTGCGCGTAGGCGCGAGCCTGTTTGGTGTCGTAGCGTTTGGTGAATTGACGATTCATCTGTTCGACTCGAGCCATTCTGCGCTCAAATTTCGATTCGGCAACACCCTTCGGCAACTGGCTGTTTTGCAAACCCGCATTGGGGTTTCCAATTGGCAGCGCCGCGTACTGGGACTCCAGAAACCCACCGCCCAGTCCAGCGCTGTTGCCGCCGATCTTGACGTTCGCCGGCAAGCTTGAATTCAATGAATCCAGATGATACGAGGACCAGGCACCCATGTCGGGATGCCGAATTGTGCCACGCATAAAGTAACTGGTGTGCATGAAATATCGGCCCTGAGCGTGAGCGCCCTGAGTCGAGTTCATCGAATTGATGACCGCGACGTTGTGCATCTGCTTGGCCAGCTTGGGCAAGTATTCGCTGATCTGAACCCCGTCGGCACTGGTCTTGATCGATTCGACTGGCCCCTGAGTTTCGGTGCCCGGTTTGGTGTCGAGCGTATCCAGGTGGCTCATCCCACCGCCCATGTAGAGGTAGATGACTGATTTCGCAGTGGCCGCTTTGTTGAGTGGTCTGCCGCTGGCAACTGCGCCCGAAGCCATCTTGGAAAGCATCGGCATTGCCCCAACCCCCAGCAGCGTTCTGGCGGCCCCGGTTACGAACGCACGCCGGGAAAATGGATCTCTAATGCTTTTGACTTCATTCATTGGTCGGCCTTGTGGTTGATCGTAAAT
>CAZOXC010000603.1:0-2941 GCA_964583205.1 uncultured Pirellulaceae bacterium
CTACGAGTGCGGTCTGCTGATTGACGGGTTCGACAGCCCACCGACTTTTATGATGACCTACAACCCGGAGTACTACGCCGGTTTGCTGGATTCGTATGGAATGGAAAAGGCTCAGGATCTGTTTGCCTTCTACGGGCATCTCAGCATGCTGGATAACCTGGATCCCAAAATTGACTTTGTCACACAAGAGGCAGCCAGGCGTTTCAACGTAAAAGTTCGCCCGATGAAGCCCAGCAATTTTGATTATGAAATCAAGACTTTCATGGACATCTACAATTCGTCGGTGGCTGGTAACTGGGGCTTCGTGCCAATGTCAAAGAGTGAATTGGTGGAAGTTGGGAAAGGATTGAAAAATTTAATCGTCCCGGAGTTGACGGCGATTGGCGAAGTTGATGGTCGGTCGGTCGGCATCGTGTTTGGTTTGCTTGACTACAATCAAATTATCAAAAAGACCGATGGACGACTGTTTCCGTTCGGATTTCTGAGATTTCTGTTTCAGAAAAAGACAATTAAACGCGTACGAATGGTCAGCACCAACGTGAAGCCCGAATTTCAGCGTTGGGGGCTGGTGATGGTTTTGTTCAAGGACATTGTTCAAAGGGCGATTCCCTGGGGTATCGAAGACGCCGAGTTTTCTTGGGTCCTGGAGTCCAATCAACTTTCTCGTGGTTCGCTGGAACGTGGCGGCGCTAAAAAAATAAAGACGTATCGAATTTATGACTATAATTGGTCATAATGCGGGGGTGGTTAATGCCATCCTCCTGCCTCTTTTTCTTGCCTTCGTTCATGGATTGAATTGCTGCGTCTAAGTGTGATGAATCAAGTTGTAGTCACTGGAATCGGGTTGATAAGCCCAATCGGAATCGGGATAGAGCCATTTTGGCAGGCCCTGTTGAATGGCGATTCGGGAATCCGCGCGCGCGAAGAGTTTTCTCATACTAACTGGAAGTTCAAACTGGCCTCGCAAGTCCTGGATTTTGAAGGCAAGCAGTTCGTGAAGCCCCGTAAAGCGCTCAAGGTAATGTGCCGACCGATCCAGTTCGGGTGCGCCGCCGCGAAGATGGCTTTTGACCATTCAAATGTGGCAGACCATGTTGACCCGGAACGATTTTCGATCGTGTTCGGTACCGAGTCGTTTTACTCGGACCCCAATGAAGTTGCGGATGTTTTTCGCAAGTGTATTGTGAATCAGGTCTATGACCACGCCAAATGGGGACAGTTCTCGATGCGGGAAATTGAGCCCTTGTGGATGCTCAAGTATCTTCCCAATATGGCAGCGTCTCATATTTCTATTGCACTCGACGCCCGCGGACCTAGCAACACGATTTGTCAATCAGAATCTTCTGGCAGCTTGTCGATTATCGAAGGCAGTGACCTGATCCGAAGGGGCGACGCAGACGTCGCACTGGTTGGAGGTACCGGGTCTCCGCTGTCCGTGACCGGCGCCGTTTACCGAGGCGATCAGGGTCTGAGCTCACGAGTCGATGAGCCAGCTTTGGCTTGCCGACCCTTTGATCGCGATCGTGATGGAATGGTGTTGGGTGAAGGAGCTGGTTGTTTAATGTTAGAGAATCGTGAGTTTGCAGAAAAACGCGGTGCGAATATCCTGGCGCAAATCGGCGGATACGGACGTGCATTCTGTTTGACTGATCGTCCTGACTTTGAAAAATGTTTGTCCTATGTGATGGATAGATCAATCGAAGAAGCCGGGCTGGACAAATCGGATATCGGGCATGTCAACGCCAGCGGTTATAGCACCCAAAATGATGATGCGCAGGAAGCGAACGCAATTCACAATACTCTGGGTGATGTGCCCGTGATTGCTCCCAAATCAAATTTTGGGAATCTGGGACCCGGAACCAGCGTGGTTGAGTTAATTGCCTCGATTTGCGCTCTTCGAGCCGAGCAATTGCCGGCGGTTTTGAATTACACACATCCAGATTCTGCTTGTCCGGTCAATGTGACTCGGGAGGTTACGGCAACTTCCAAGTGTTCTGCAGTTTCGATCAACCACTCGTTGACCGGACAAATTACGGCGATAACTGTGACCGCTTGATTCGGTCGCTGTGCAGCGAACAATGTCGGCACAGGTCGAGAGTCGAGTTGAAATTATGGAGATGAGCAAGTTGACTGGACCAATCGAAGCTCGAGTTGTTTTTGTAGCACTGGCGCTGCTGTTGGCCGCTAATCTGGTTGGTTGCGGCAAAAACGGGAATGCGTCAGCGGAGCGGGCTGCTTCCAATCGATGGGCGGATGCTCCCGAAGTGAAAGTCGATGTGTTCGATCCGGCGGCCAACCGGGCAACTGTTGATTCGTCGAGTTCGAGTCAGTTTACGTTGTTGACGAGCGAGGACTCGGGAGTCGATTTTGCAAATCAGCTGGATACTTCCAATCGGCGAGAGTTTATTGAAAACGGTTCAGGCCTGGCAATTGGTGATTATGACCAGGATGGACTGCCAGATTTGTTTTTCTGTTCACTCGATGGCGCCAACAAACTGTACCGAAATCTGGGCAACCTCAGATTCGAAGATGTGACTCAAGCTGCCGGAATTCTGCCGGCTCGAGATTCATGGTCGTCGGGAGCCAGCTTCGCAGATGTCGACAATGATACCGACCTGGATCTGTTCGTGTGTCACTTGAATGCCAAAAACCAGTTGTTCATCAACGATGGAACTGGAAAGTTCAGAGAACAAGGTACCATTTGGGGTCTGAAGCAAAACGATGTCACCGAAATGGTTTCATTCATGGATGCCGACAATGATGGTGATCTGGATGTGTACACAACAACGGGCCGCTTGTATCCGGCTTATGAGGAGTTGAAATCCCGCCCTAAAATTCGAATGAAAAAAGGAAAGCCGGTCCCGGACCCCTTGGCTCGACAACAATACGGGGTGATCGGAGAACACGTTTTTCAAACCGGCCAACGAGATCTGTTCTACAT
>CAZOXC010000604.1:0-2936 GCA_964583205.1 uncultured Pirellulaceae bacterium
CCTGTGTCCAATGCCACCAGCAGGAAGCGAGTCTGTTTCACGGTTCGCATCATGACCTGGCAATGGATCTGGCCAACGAATCCACCGTTCGCGGCAATTTTGACAACCAGTCGCTGACTCATTTTGGAATCACTTCGACGTTTTTCCAACGAGATGAAAAATATTTCGTCAACACCGAAGGGCCAGATGGAGAAATGGCCGATTTCCAAATCAAGTTTGTTTTCGGTTACGAACCCCTGCAGCAATATATGGTCGAGCTCGCGCCGGCAGCAACAGATTCAAACGAAACAGATTCAAACGATCACAGCGCGGTGGGGCAAGTTCAGGTCTTGAGGCTCTGCTGGGATGTGGTGGGAAGCCGTTGGTTTTACTTGACGCCACCTGATGTCAAAGAAAAACTGACACCCGATGATCCGTTGCATTGGACCAGCAGCAGTATGCGTTGGAATTCGAATTGTGCCGATTGCCACTCGACCAACTTGCGCAAACAATTCGATCCGCTCACGCAAACCTATCAAACTGAGTTTTCAGAAATCGACGTGAGTTGCGAAGCATGTCATGGCCCCGGCAGTCACCACGTGGCCATCGAGAACAATCGCAACTGGCTGAATCAACCCAGAGAGACCGGCTTGGTCGTCTCGTTGAAAGATGCGAACGCGGAAACGCAAATCCAGACTTGCGCTACATGCCACTCCCGTCGCTCGAAACTGGCCGATGGATTTGATGCGTCCTGCAGCTACGACGATTATTTTTCCTGTGAATTGATCATGGATCATACGTATCACGGCGATGGTCAAATCAAGGACGAAGTTTATGTTTACGGTTCGTTCATCCAAAGCAAAATGTACCACCAGGGAATCCGCTGCACCGATTGCCACGATCCGCATTCTGCAAAGGTCAAGAGTCTGGAAAACGATCTTTGCACCAGTTGTCACGCTCACCCGGCCGGCACTTACGATACACCCTTACATCATCATCACCAGGCAGGTTCGACCGGTTCCAAGTGTGTCGAATGCCATATGCCGGCTACAACTTATATGGAAGTCGACCCGCGTCGCGATCACAGTTTGCGAATCCCCCGCCCGGATCTCAGTGTCAAATTCGATGTCCCGAATGCCTGCACAAGTTGCCATCTGGATTCCAGTCAGTTGCCACCGGAGTCACAAGTGGAAATCAACCAGTACCTTGACTGGCTGCGGATTGCCGATGACGAAGCTCACACGTCGGTCAAACAGGAACTTGATCGAGTCAATCTGGCGATGTTGAAGGCGGTCGAAGAATGGTATCCCAATCCGCACTACGAAGACCAACACTATTACGCGCAATTGGCTGCGACGGCGGACGAGAGTTATCACGAAGCCGAATTCGATTTTGATCAACTGATTGCAGACCTGATGCTGGATCCGGACGCACCCGATATGGTTCGAGCTTCAGCCGCAATGCGTACGGCTGCACGCAATTCACCAACGACCGACGACGCGGCGCTTGCACTTATGAAATCACCGCGACCTCGCATTTTGATCGGGGCGCTGCCAGCAGTTGATTCTCGCATCAACCGCTTGCTGGAGTACTGGCAATACACTCCGAACAAGTCTTCACTTGAACGCGACTTGCGCAAAATTGCCGACGAAGTCTCTCCGAATCTGCAGCATCAATCACTGGAAGTTCGCATTGCGGCAGCTCGAACATTGATTTCGATTCCATCAGAACTGATGGTCGAAGTCAGCAGTGGCACCGCACGCAGAGATTTAGAAACCGTATTGGACGAGTACATTGAAGCCCTCAAAGTCGACAATGACCGAGCCACTGCCTGGGCCGCGATTTCTTCGATTTATCAATCGCAGGGCAAAACGGAAATGGCGATAGACGCTCTGCGCAAGGCGATTGCGATTGAACCAACCATGACCGAACTGCGGAGTGAACTGGCTTCTATTTTCATTCGTCAAGTTTCAGAAATCCAACGAACAGCACAAGCTCAGGCGCGCGAGGGCGAAACGGCAAACTTGCAAAATCTGCAGGACCAAGCCGTCAAACTGAATTTGGAAGCCAACAAGCTGCGTGATGAAGATCATCAACTTCTGGTTCGCGATTACGAACGCGCCAGCCACTTGCCCTCCGTTCATGCACTTCAATACCGAGTGGCAATGTCGCATTACCTGCGCGGCGAGACCGAGAAAACTCGGGAACTCTTAACCGATGTGGTCGCAGCGCAGCCCACTAACGAGACCTATCTTTTGGCACTTGCCACATTCCACAAGAGTCAACAGGAATGGGAGCAAGCAGAACTGCAGGTTGGCAAACTGATTGAACTTGACCCACAGCATCCCGGGTATCAGCTGTTGCGCCGTGAAGTCGAACAAAATCTGCCACAGGAAAATTAGGGCAAATCGACTTAAGGCTATTCTGATCACGCAGCGACCGCAGCAGCGAACGTGAATCAGAATAGCCGTCGAAAGTTAACAACAGGGCGGATTGAATTTCACCTCAATCCCGCCCGGCATGGCAAAGGCTTTACTGGTTCTGAATGCAGAACAAGTGATTTCTGCCTCGAATGAAAATCTGGTTTCCGGCCAATGCTAAAGTTGCATCAACGGGTTCACCAACATCATTGCGAGCGATCTCGACGTATTCTTCAGCGTCGCTGAAAACCACAGTCTTACCACCGCGACCCGTCACAAACACCTTGCCATCTGCGGCAACCGGCGACGAATAAATACCTTCGATACCCGGCATACGTTCTGGACCAAACAGAACACTTCCAGACTCGGCATCCGCACAGGAAACCATACCTCTGTTTCCACTAACGTAATACAGTCGGTTTTCGGACAGCACCATTGAAGGGCAGTCAGGTGTATTCCGTGAAATATTCCAGGCCACACCATCATCAGTAATATCACCTTTTCGATCGAGATGAATTGCCTTCAGCACGGCACCAT
>CAZOXC010000605.1:0-2930 GCA_964583205.1 uncultured Pirellulaceae bacterium
CCGGGGGTAATTCAAAATCGTTGTCTTCGGTTTCAGTCACGAATGGCTCACATCATTGGAAAACGACAACGAGGGCAATTCTATACGGGATTGATTTTACCAAGTCTAGTTCGAACCGCCAAACACAAAGCACAGGGGAGAGGAGTTGTAACTTTCCGGTCCTGTGGTAGCCCAATGCTGATGGACCTAAGCGGTGCCCAGAAAAGACGCCCGGATGCTCGCCACAATACGAATTTAGACGTGCGTTTATCCGCACCATCTGCAGTTGAAAACCTGCGCCACTCAATATCGCTCGAGGAATACCAAGCCGAGTGGCATGACTGGTAACGTTGTTGCTCCGAACTCCAAGACTTGCAACTTTGGGTCGGCGAAGCTTGCGCGTCCGCGGACACGGACTTTTTGGCAACGTGGTTTCTTTTTGGTAAACTGTTTTGTGTTGCGACGCTTGTTGGCTTCGGTGAGAAGCGGTGTAGAAACAACCTTCCATTAGGCGGGCGAGATGAATCCTGAATGGTGGCCGTATTTGTTAGGCGCGGTTTTGTTGATCGTGCTGCCCGTGTTCTTTTGGCTGTCCTTGCGCACCGATCGGCGTTTCCGCAAAGAGCTTTCAAGCCGTTCGCCGTTGGGTGACAGCGAGTTCGTCCGCACTTACTATGCCGATTCAGACATTGCTCCGGATATCCCAATTCGCCTTCGCCCGATTTATGCGGACTTTTTTGAATTAGATCACTTGAAGTTGGTGCCCAGCGATCGCCCTCCTGGTATCGTCGAAGTCGACAATGCACCTCTTGTTGAAGCTATCGAATCTGAATTCGACGTCAAAATCTCCGATTCGGCAGCAGAGCAGATAGACGGATCGTTCCAATCAATTGTTGACTTTCTTGGCGAAGCAACTGCCGCGTAACTTGGTGTGTGCGCGGAGGCCTTTGGTAGACCTGCAATGTGGTGTTGGCCTCGCTGCTATTATACAATCAAGTCCAATTCACCTTCGCCTCGGCGGCGTCGGTGTCGTAAAAACCTGCTGTTAGCGGCCCTGAGTCAAATGTGACTGTTTCATCACGAACACCCGAAGGCATGCCGAGCGAATGTCCGTTATGTGGCGCGAAAACCAACATTGAATTTGCGACCCACACCGACGATGCACCGTGTCCCAATTGTGGACACTTACTCTGGGCGTCAGCCCAATTAGTGCATTCTATTATACAACTTTACGCTGATGTTCTCGGTACGCCCCCCGGCGCGATCAACGCTAACACTCGGTTTGCTGACTTGGGCGCGGACTCTCTCGACACCATAGAAATGTTCATGGAACTTCTGGAGGAATTTGACATTAACGTTCCCGATGATTTTGCGGAACGCATCCAGACTGTTGGGGATGCCGTTCGGTATATCCTGGAACAACGCAGGGGGAGGGGCGGATAGCATGTTGTTTACGAAATGCCGCGGCTTTGTTGGAACATCTTTTGGCTGGCAATGTCGGTTGCTTCGGTGACGCGTTGTGGTTTGCCAAGCCGCGGACACCGCCTCGTTGGCAACGCGGGCCCGCCTTGGTAAACTGTTTGATGTTGAGACAGTTGTCGGCTTCTGGAGAGCGGTGTCGTAAAACCTTCCGTAACACATCCGCAGTTATTTGGCGGGGTACAGTTTGACCGGCATCTCTGTCACTGAACAACGCGTCTGCGAACTTCTGGCTCCGCTGCTTGGGGCACACGAAGTTGGCGATCCCATTGTCCCATCTTCCGAGAATGGCGACATCTTCTCTTCGTTCGAGTGTTTCCTGCCCGGCGTCCTTCACGAAATTCACACTGAATGGCGATATGAAAGCCTCGACGGGATTTACCCTGCTTCATTCCGTAAAACCGGCGATCGAGAAATCGAATTGATCGGTTTGGCGTTGTTTATTTCCGATCAAACCGTCACTCCGCTTCATGTGCGCTTGCAGCTGTCTCCGGGTTTCGACTGCGTTTCGTGGATTGACTTGAAACTCGGCGAACGAATTGACGGGAAATGCCGACGCGATCCCTGCGGTAGTGCCGAGGCGTCGAGGATGATGGTACATGTCACGAACGGCTTCGATTCGATCGACTGGTACTATCATGTCGGTTATGGTGAACATCAGACTTAGTTCACCGGGCGTGCAATATGGTGTTTGCGCTGTGATCCCGGTTACTGTTGATCCAGTGGGCTGGCCAGCAGTTGGTTCAAGACGTTGTCGACGAAAGTGCGGTCGC
Organism: uncultured Pirellulaceae bacterium; assembly: GCA_964583205.1. Classification (GTDB taxonomy): domain Bacteria; phylum Planctomycetota; class Planctomycetia; order Pirellulales; family Pirellulaceae; genus CALMEE01. Next base: position 2,232 of record CAZOXC010000605.1, read on the forward strand.
GAGTCAGGCCAAGGTGGCCAGTGGAAAGAAAGGTCTCGTCTGTCCACGGGATCATCCGAAACGGCCTTGGCCAACCGTCGATTGTTCTTTCGGCAATCGCGCTTGAACGCGTGACTGTACCATCGCCGGCAGTTTTTATTTGTCGAGTGACTTTGCCGTTGTGTTGATTGATAACCAGTTGATGGAGAGTTTTCTTGGCGTCGCCTGCGTATAGGTGCATCTCTAATCCATCCGGCAATGGAGCCACCAAATCTAAAGCCTGGTGCAACTGAGTTGCTCTGGCCAGACATTTCTCCTGGTGTTCGAGTGCGATCTGGCGGCGTTGTTCAACCGAGAAATTCGGGAGCAGTTTTGCCAGAGTTCTATCCTGGCTTTTGTCTGCCATGCCCCAGTTCAATTGCTGCCAAGTGTGTGGCGAGAGAATGTCGGGTGCGCTCCCGTCTTGGTAAACCAGTGGCATATCTTCACTGCGTGGGAAAAGCTGATAGGCAGATGGCATTGTTCCAATTACTGCCGGCGGAAACTTGGGCATCCCGGGTGCAAGCGACATTCCGTCTTTCATTTCATGGATTGCTTTGGTGGACCCGAGATTCGGCGTTCCCACCAGGAATACCCGTCCGACTCGCCTGGCTCCTTCCCAGGTTAAAACCGGAAGCGAGCCATCGTCGGGAAGCGGTTGATTTCCATAACGCATATAGT